>DAOTUA010000189.1:0-3483 GCA_034437355.1 Anaerolineae bacterium
CCTGATATTCGTCGCTCGCTGGATGCTCCGGCGGTTGGGTCTGAAATTGAACACTAAACAACAACGAGACGCTAAACGCGACGGCGGCGACGGCTCACAACAGCAAATCTACAGCATAGACCGAAAGCGACTAGCGTTCATGGTCGAGCTGGCGGCAAGCTGTCGAGCGCGGCAAATAGAAGCTGTCAGTGAACGCGCTAAAAGTACATATATTATCGCCGGACCGCTGACACATCACCCGCCAAACTAGCGCCTAAAACGCTCCGGCTGCCAACTCAAACCGGGTTAGGCGGTACAATTTCATCACTTGCCATTCCCTGGTACATAGCCGGGCTTTTGTGATCCATCTGAAGCGGTGGCTCTATGCGAGGCTATGACCGTACTTTAACGGTAAGTGTACGGTTTAAACGATCCGGGGGTTATCTACCCCGGTGGGGGAGTGGGCTACATACCCCATTCTTCCATCTTTTTGACCAAGAGTTTGTAATCTTGGTGGACCTGTTGGCGCTCCTCAGATGTCATTCTCTCCCACTTTTTCGCGTAAAACTCGAATGCTGTTAGGGCGGGGCGACGCCATGCCGGGGGTTGTTCTTGTTCCGTATCACCCGCTTCTAACGCCCGGATATGCTTCGGGAACTCCTTTGCACTCCAGCCCTGTTCCACCGCCATTGTTAATAAGCGTTGCTGGGCCTGCGGTTCATACTTCGCTACGATCCGATGATGCGAAAAACTCAAAACCTCGACGCGCGTCGAGATTTGCACCTGACGACACACCCAGGCATATGTATGCAGTGTCTCGACCTCATAGCCGAACTCATCCGCCAGCGACGTATAGGTTTCACCCCATTGGAAGTGGTCTCCATACACAATCCAATCCCCGATTAACCATTGGATACGGCTCCCCACATCCAACAACAACCGGCCCAGCTGGGCGTATTCATCCGGCCCTACATCGTCCGGTATATCCAACCCAACCGGGGTCAACCCCACCCGACCAAAACGGTACACCCCGTCATTATCTAGTGAAAGAACGCCTTGCCCGCTATCACCGGTTTGGGCGTCCCCGCCAAATAGCTGGTCGAGTGCCTTATTCCCGCCGTAGGTCGCTTTGGCTAAGCCATCTGCCGGGATATTATGTGAAGTTGATGCTTTGATCCGCTTAAACTTATTCTGCTTGCTCATAACTCTGAATCCCACTTAATACACGACCGACCATCTCTTCTAGCTGCACTGTACATTGATGGTTCAGGTCATAGGCGTACAATGTCTCATGGGCCAAGGTACTCTCAGCAAATACCACACTCATTGAAATTGGGTCCCACACATACCCGCCATACTGATCATTGGCGAGCAGTTCTGCTAGGTTATAGCTGTGGATGCTCGTCCCAGACCGGAACATATTTGGCACGATGCCCAATAGCTTGGCCGTCCCTACCCCATACTGAGAAAGATACGTCCGGTTTTCCTCCAACCGTTGCACCGTCGCCCGGACAGCTACCAGGCTCGGTTCTTCCAGTTGTGTTGGAATCAAGAGATAATCCGTCGCTGCGAGGATGGTTGCATGGAATAGGTCCGGTGTCGGTGAGGTGTCAAACACTACAAAATCCAACGCATCGCGCATCTGGTTCAATCGCTTCCGAACAATCATCCCATCCCGGATTTTCGTAGCAATATCGCGTGTTTCCAGGTTTGACGACACCCAGAACAAGGTCGCATCCGAATCACCCAACTTGGCACTATCTACTACTTCAACATTCCGTTGCCACTCCCCATCCGGCATGTTTGGGCGCACCAGCAGGTTGTAGATCGCCGGGCGCTGCGACATCCCCAACTGGGCCGTTGCGTTGGCTTCCTGGGCATCCGTGTCGATAAACAATGTCCGGTATCCCTGCCGGGCTAGCCCCGCCGCCAGATGAATACTTAGCGTTGTTTTCCCGACGCCGCCCTTCTCGTTCAATAACGTAATTACCTTCATCATTGCTTGCCTTTCTTAGTAAGCCCCTTGTTTTAACCCGTGCGTCTTGGCAGTTATTTCTTAAACACGGCCTTCTTCACTATACACTGACTTTGCGACATTTTCATGTTGATTGCCGGGTTGGGTAGGGGAACGCCCCCGGCGTGTAAACGTTTATTGAACAACCCATAAGCCATCAGATA
This sequence comes from Anaerolineae bacterium, assembly GCA_034437355.1. Classification (GTDB taxonomy): domain Bacteria; phylum Chloroflexota; class Anaerolineae; order Aggregatilineales; family Phototrophicaceae; genus DAOTTY01. The sequence continues at coordinate 2,158 of DAOTUA010000189.1, forward strand.
TAATCATACGTATATCAAACAAAAAGTTTATGTGCTTATGGATTTTAATACTGTTACCCGCCTGCACAGAACCGACCCGGCATTTCTGGCACTTAACAAGGCGTGGCTCCCGCTAGCTGTGAGCTTTTTGCACTACGCCTTTAAGCAGAAACATGAAGTGCTGCTGCCACAGGATTTGTTTCGTGAGCGATTAGACGCTTACCTCGATCATATCAACAGTACCCTACCCACTGAAGATCAGTTCCGCCATGATGCCGGGCATTATATCGACATCTGGAGCCGCGAAGCTGACCTAGTTCGCATCCGTAGCCGTGATGATGGTTATGTGATACAGCTATCCCCTCATGCCGAACGCTTGATCGGGTGGTTCAACGAGATGCAGAATCGTGGGATGATCGGTACGGAGTCGCGCCTGCGTAATATCCTGTTTTTGCTGGATGAGGTCGTTACCCGCAGTACCGAGGACATCGAAAAGCGACTGCAACAGCTTTACGAACGCCGCGACGAGATCGACGCCGAGATTACTCGAATTGAGGAAACACAGCAGGTCGATGGCTTGAGCGATGTGCAAATCCGCGAGCGACTGGATCATATTAGTGTCATGGCTTCGCAGCTTTTACGGGATTTCTCGATGGTAGAAGAACGCTTCCGTGATATGGCGCGAACGATCCAGCAAGCACAGCTTAACCCGGAAGCGCGGCGCGGTGACATCCTTGGGACTGTGCTAGATGCCGACGAACAGTTAGAAGAAAGTGATGAGGGGCAGAGTTTTCGGGCGTTCTATGAGTTATTGACGCATCCAGAGCAGCGCGAGTCCTTTGACAGCCTAATTAGTGCGGTGTTCGATATGCCCCGTCTAATCCCATTTGTGAACGAAAACGCTGTTTTGCAACGCCTGACATCGCATTTGCTGGACGCGGGGGAACGTGTGAATCAGTCTAACCAGCGCCTTGCCGAGCATCTACGGCGTGTGGTAGATACACGCAACATCATTGAGAGCCGGCGCGTACAAACACTGGCCCAAGAGATTAAATACACCACCAGCCAACTTGAAGATAACATTGTGCCGCTGATGAGCGCCAGCATCCAACGCCCGTTCTACGACATCGAAGGCGAAGCGGATATTGAACTGCCGCTAGAACGTCCCTTGTTTGACCCACCGGAGAAGATCAAAGCCACCGAACGCCCACGAGCCGCCCCCGCACAGATTGACGCTGATGTACTCATGGCCCTCTACGATACCTTTTATATTGATGACAGCCTGCTGCGTGAAAACATTGACCGCCTATTGATGAGCCGCACCGAAGTAACGCTGGCAGAACTCAT
>DAOTUA010000190.1:0-2196 GCA_034437355.1 Anaerolineae bacterium
CCCTACGATGTCGGTGATGACAAAATGTTCGTAGCCCCCCGACAGGTTGTTCGTACACCCCACTTACCCAATTATTTTATCAAACGTCAATAGCGGCGGGAGGTATGATTCTATTATACGGCATAGCTGGGGTGGCACCGTGTCATGATTGGGCTACGTTTGCCCTACGCTGGGTGGGCGGTCACAAATTGTTGATGATCTCGCGGAACTCATCGAAACGCGGAATCGGCTTGTAGATCAGATGGTCCGCGCCGGAAATTTCCATCGCTTCGCGGTATTCGTCCGGTTTGAGCCGGTACGCGGTCACCAGCACGATCTTGAGATCATCCGGTATTTTAGGGCTTTGCCGTAGGCGTTGGCCTACTCGTAACCCGTCGATAGGACCCGGCATACGGATGTCTAGCAGGGCAACGGTGGGCATTTCGCCATGATAAAAACCGTTGTCCACATCTTCGATCCATTCAAGCGCCTCCTCCCCGTTGATAAAGGCTAACCCCTCCACCCCGAACGCCTCCAGCATCAACAAGAGCAGTTCGTAAATATCGGGTTCGTCCTCAAGCACCATCCAGGTTGTCATATGTGGGTCCTTTCGTGGGTGTCTACGTTGTCATGGTTTAACATGATGGGCCGTGGTTATGCAAGGAACAATCCCGTTATGTCACGTTCCCGGCGGGCCTAGCGAGCGTCTGACCTGCGCCCAGGTGCGTAAAAGCGCCGCCCATTGACGGGTACTACCTGCCATGTACATCTCGATGGTGACCTCGCCAACCGAGATTTGCTCGTGTTGCTGCCGGAGTAGCTGGCCGGGGGGTAGTGTCGGGACGGGGGGCGCTTGAATCGGGGCGGCGCTTAACACGATCAGCGCGGTATCCCCCGGCCCGACCAGGATCACGCTCGGCGGGGCGGCAGCGGCGGCGGTGATCACCCGCCACCCGTCCGGGTATTGAGCGCGAAAAGCGACGGTGACTAGCTCACTGTCGGTGATGGTGACGGGCGGCCCTGGTGTGTGGGTCAGTTGTGGGGGCGTGCGCGATGGAATACAGCCCATCCCGCCAAACACAAGCGCCACCAGCAGCACCAAACGAAATAAGGTCATCGTGTTATTGTCCCTCGGTTACATCGAACACCACATCCGAAAAACCCGCCACCCCCACCCAGAAAGGCTGCACAAGGTCGTAATTGCAGTCGCCCTCCGTCATAAACCGGAGCGATATGCGTAGGGTGTCGTCGTCTGGTATGAAGCCGATCACCTCGTGGCGGGCATCGCAGCCGCGCCCGCTGTTCCATAGCCCGGCTAGCAAGCGTTCCCCCTCGCCAAAATCGAACGGCTGGCGCGTGACTGGGCGGCGGCATTGTTCGCTTGCATCTACCCCGTCATAAAACGCGATATGCTCTGCCGCGCTATCGATCACAATCTGCGTATTGGCGCGTGCCAGGGCCGCCTCAAAGCAGATACCGCCCATCGTGACGCTTTCGTCTGTCCATGGCAACGGCACCGGGCTAGGGGGCGGTGAGGGCGACGGGGTGGCGGTCGCTTGTGGGGTGAACTCCGTCAGTGGTGTGTTGGTTTGAAACGTACAGCCGGTTAGCCACAGCAGACATACCACCAAAAGTTGTGCGTGTGTCACGTAAAATCCTCGGTATCTATGATAGATTCTAAAGATAGCGTTAACGTGTGGGGTTTCACCCCGCGCCCCACCACTTTTCCAGAAAAAGTGGATAAAAAGCATCCATTTTGATTGGAAATAATCCCTTCACCGCGTTCTTTGCTTCTTTCTTTTTGCAAAGTAAAGAAGATCAGTCCGCTATTTCACATCAGGCTTCTATTATATTCTCGGTGGTCCTCACTAACCATATCACCTTTGGTAACACCATCAGGACCCGAACTCTGACACGCCAAGTCACCGAGGCACGTATCAAAATTGCGGCTCTCAACCGTATGACGCAGTTGGGCTTGCCCGAAAGCTATCGCGTCGCATAACTCAAACCTGAGCTTGGGAGAGGTCCATCTATTCGTTCAACAAGGCCGTTTTGAATTGCATATAGCGCGTCTGATACAATGAAAATAATCTCAACAGAAAGGTTGCCCGTTACCATGTCGAAAACCGACCTCCACACCCACACCACCGCCTCTGATGGCGATTACACCCCATCTCAATTAATCGAACTTGCCGCCAAGCAGGGCGTTACCGTGCT
>DAOTUA010000191.1:0-2112 GCA_034437355.1 Anaerolineae bacterium
GCGCCAAAAACTGCTGGTCAAGGATTGCTAAATCCTTGTGGGGGTAGTGGGGGCAAAGCCCCTGCTATACGTTTCAACAAGATATGATGTGCTTTTGACTTCGATTCAGTTTTGGTGCGATTACCCTGGGTGTGTTCAAGCGGAGTCTCTGCTTTGTAACAACTATTTTTGTGAAAATCGAAGATTGTCACAGCTAAAGTTTGTGAGCGTTCAGGGGTGAAGCCCCTGAGTAGTTACTAATCTAATCAGACACTTTTGGTCCACTTGACGGACTTCAAATTTTACATAGCACTTATGGAGCTTGGCTGATGTTTTTGGGATTATTGTTGATGGGCGTCGTCGCGGGGGTGGCAGCGGGCATGTTTGGGATTGGCGGTGGGGTGTTGATCGTCCCGTCTTTGATGTTGCTTGGGTTTTCGCAAGTACAGGCTAACGGAACATCGCTGGCGGCGTTGTTGTTGCCGGTGGGGGCGTTCGACGCATTGGCCTACCATCAGAATAACCTGATCCGCTGGCGAGCCGCGCTGATCATCGCTGCCGGGTTGCTGGTGGCGGGCTACGGCGGGGCATATATGGCGAATCGGATCGACCCGACGCTTTTGTTACAGCTTTACGGCGGGTTTTTGATCTATGTGGGCTGGCGGATGATAGCCCCCTTACAATGGGCTGGTGTGCGCCAACCCACATCAGCCGAAACGACTGCCGACACCGTCCCGGTCGATAACCTATGGGCGATTGCCGCGCTGGGGTTGTTGGCGGGGGTGGCTTCTGGGATGTTTGGGATTGGCGGCGGGGCGGTGATCGTGCCGATTTTGGTCACATGGTTACGCTTCCCGCAGAAGGTGGCGGTCGCGACTTCACTGGGGGCGCTGTTACCCCCGGTCGGGGCGTTGGCGGCTTTCGAGTATTATCAGCAGGGGCAATTGGTGGTGTCGTCGGCGTTGCCGGTGGCGTTGGGGTTATTGATCGGCGCTTACTTCGGCGCACGAATAACGATTGGCTTGCCGGCGGGGGTGGTCAAGCGGTTGTATGGGATATTCCTGGTTGTGATCGGGCTTCGGTTTTTGCTAGCGGGCTGATCGGCTCAGGGGGTGCTGTGCTGGGTGGGGCTGCGCCGGAAGCTGTTTATCAGCCGTTCGATGGCCCCGACCCTGGGGTGAATCTGATTGTAGGGGGCTACGCAGAACTCTAACAAGCGTAACCCGACCCGGTGGCTACGGTGGTAATAGGCCGAACGTCGCCCGTTTTTCTCGTAGGGAGAGGTAACGACCACGTTGATCTCGGTTGCCCCGGACGGATACCCGATAAACTTTAACAGAAAACTGACATGCCCGCCCATACCATCTAACCGGGCATAAGCGGTTGTGAACCCCCACAACTGCCGGACCAACGCGCCATCAACCGTTTCTAAGGTTTCGTCGCGCACGATGTCCCAGTGGGTGCCCCACTGCCGCGCGACATCGACGTTATCCGCAAACATACTGTATAATACCGTCCCGGCTTCATCGAATTGGGCCGATAGCTCGCAAACTGTAGCCATAACTATCCTGTTGCCGCCTTGCTCCACATTCGCCTTTATTCTATACGCTCTATGTGAAATTCAAAATGCGTACTCACTCCTCACAGGCTTCGCCACCCAACCCCCACTTGATCAAAACTTTAACTGTGAAAACCGAAGATTTTTACATCAGGCGTATGGTATCCTAAATGGGAAAGTACAAGTAACTGGAGCAACATCACCATGAAACGGTCAACGCAAGTGCTATTGGCGTTGGGTTTTGCCATCGCCATATTACAGGTGACCTCTATCGGATTTATGCTGTTCGACATTGCGCCGATGCCGGTTGTTGTTGGGCTGAAGGCGGCGTTATCCGGGTGTATTGCGGCCTTTGTCGTGATGGGTGCCCGGCGCGTGCGTGGGGCGTCATCCTAGGGGGGTATTTCATGATTATGCGGCCCCAACCCACAACCCGTAAGGGAGTGATGCTCCCTTGACCCCGCCAAATTACCCTGCCTCATTCTACAGGGCAATCGCCTTAAAATTTTCTGGTGTCATTTATTGGGATTGCATCCCAAACCCTGCCAAGCTTTTGAAAAAGCTTGACCAAAACT
>DAOTUA010000192.1:0-21159 GCA_034437355.1 Anaerolineae bacterium
GCGCCAAAAACTGCTGGTCAAGGATTGCTAAATCCTTGTGGGGGTAGTGGGGGCAAAGCCCCTGCTATACGTTTCAACAAGATATGATGTGCTTTTGACTTCGATTCAGTTTTGGTGCGATTACCCTGGCAAGCCTATTAATTTTCATAATGGGTGAATTTACTTATTTTAATGTTGTTATTACGGGTATTTACCGACCGCAACCCATTCAAATAGGGCAATCGGGTTACTTCGCTGTAGCCGCCGTGAGTGGCATTTTGCAGAAGCGCGTCCCTGATCTCAACGGTACCCTGTAGGGGAGTCCCGTTGGCGTGCGTATCGGGAGGGCACGGCGACCCTCCCCCACGTTCGATTTGGATTTATGGAAGACTCCGCTGAACAAACCTAAGCGCCGATCAAACGATAGACCGGGTATGGCTCCCAAAAGCGGTGCCAAAGCCGACCCCAAAGCCCATTTTGTGCCTGTGGTTAACCTTGTTGAATGAATACGATGAGTATGCACAGCAAAGCTAGAGCGAGTCGCTGGTGCTATGGTGCGGAAAGGTGATTTTGAATCGATAAACGGCTGTCTCAGCCAGAGAACGCTGGTGATACCCGGATTCGCGTTTCCACTTTGTGCGTCCGCGTTTTCGGATCGCGCGGATGTTTTGATCACGCGGCAGGGGTGGCTGATGCGAGTTGCCATGCTGCCAGATTTTGGCATCCTTATGAGGCGTAACAGTGATCCGCCGCTACCTCGTAGAATTTGGGCTTGTCGTAAGCGCCATCCGCGCTGGTTTGCTCAATCTCGCCGGGCCTCTGCTCAACGATTGCTTTTCCCGCTTCAGCATCATCCAACCCCGCTTCACTCAAGACCATTGCCTCAATCTGCTGAGTCTCAGCATTGACGGCGATGTGCAGCTTACGCCAAGTGCGGCGTTTACTGTAGCCATGTTGACGACACCGCGCCTGTTACCGAGCATCACAGCGCGGTAGCATCCGCTTTGTTATCGAGCTGTGCCAGCCGAAGATGAATCAGAATTGTATGAACGTGGAGCCTGGTTAATCCGTTTCACTGCGTCGTAAAAGTCGATATTGATGATGTCACAGTACCATTGCATCGACTCGTAGCGCGGTTCATTTTCTTTCTCGACTAACGCGAGCGCCTCGGCGCGTGTGAGTTGCCCTTCACGGACTTGATTACTACGGAAGGTGTCGTTTTCGGTGACGCCGCCCATGATGTAGTAGATATAGTTATAGAATGCCGCGGTCCCATCGCCAATGCGCCAGGTCGAGGTCGTATCCGGTGCGGTTTCCCAATTGTATTCACCAAGCAACGTGCCGATGATGGTATCTTCATCCCATGTGATGTAGTCAAAAACATTGACGTTGATATTATGCGACATGACATAGTATGAGCCGAAGGCATTGATCGTATCCGCCAGTGATTGGTTAATATACCCAGGGTTCCGCAGATACCGAGCGCCATAGTAGAACGCCAATTGTAGTTTTTGAAGCAAAGAAAGCGAGTAGGTTTTGCCGCTACCAAAATTGGGTTTGATGTTGGCATACCCCGTCTTGAAGCGTGTTGTTTCTAGCAGGTTTTCGCCTAATAAGTTGAGATTGAGGTTATTTTGTTCGGCAACTTTATTGGCATAGTAGAAATACTGTTTATCACCGGCCATGAATAGCGGCACCATGCCCAGGTCTGGTTGGTTTAGCCAGGCCAGTACATTGGCACGAATGTTACTCCGTTTACGTTCAATATCTGCCGAGATCAGGATATGTTCTAAGCCGAGTTTGCCGCACAAGCGCATCTGGTTACGGCGGGCAAGATCGGTGACCATCCCCCAGTCATAGGTATAGGTTAGCGGTCTAAACCCTAATTCTTTTGTCACCAGGTGGACGACGTAGCTACTGTCACGCCCGCCACTAAACGGAATCAGAAAGTCTGGCGATCCATCGGTTTTACGGTATTGTTCTAATTCGGCTTGTAGCGCGTCTAGGCCGCGGAGTTGGATCGGTTCGTATTGGCGACAATAGTTACAGACGCCCTCACTATCAAATTCGATAAATGGCATTGTTTCCGGCAAGACACAACGTGTACAGCGGCGCAACGCATCGACTGCCACTTTTGCTTTTGGATATTCATCAACAAAGTCATGAGCAAGGATGTAAGGCCCTTCACCCCGGATTTCTGGCGCGTCTGTTGATTGCAGGCGCGAGATGTCTTTGATCTGGCGGTTGGCAGTGGGCAGGCTCATCGGTTGCAATAGCGTATCGTCCATCGCCAGTGAAAACTTGGTGCGCGTCAGCGATTTGAGGTCAATAATATAACCCTGCCCGGCATCGACATGCTCAATATCCCCGTTGGATAACTCATATTCCTCAGCAATACGCTCTAGGATATACCGTTCAGAGGCGAAAATGAGTGCGTCGCCATCCGCCGAATGTAAGGTGTACAAAGATCCATTGTTGGTTGCCAACACCAGAATATCGAGCGTTTCAAATAGCATCGCCACCGATGCAACACCTTCAAGTTCGGCATAGGCACATCGTAACGCACCAACCAAGCTCTCATTTGCCTGTAGATACTTATGCGTTAGTCGCAACAGAACTTCGGTATCTAGCTGGCTCGTGGGTTGAAATTCACTTGCATAGCGCCGCCACAACGCATCGACGTTTGTAATAATACCGTTGTGTATAGCAACAATACCGTCAGCGATAACGGGTTGATTATTGGTGTGAATGTGTGCGCTGCCGTTTGTCACCAGCCGCGAATGGCCAATGACGCACAGGCTCTCATCGTCCTCAAGTGAAGCGCGTACCACGTCTTGATGTTGTGATTGACGGATCATCGTTGTGGCGGGGAGGGCATACTTCGCAACAAGAAGATCGTCACCACCTTTGACGGCAACGCCCGAGGCTTCCTTCCCGCGCGATTCCGATAGAATAAATAAACGATCCATAATCTGCTGTGTTACTTGTTTGGGGAACTTTTCCGGCTTCGTGACAACACCAAATATGCCACACATATTGCCTCACTTTCTTGATAAAGATATACCCGTCCATTTGTTGCCTATTTGTAGGCAAAACCCAAAATAAATGACAGCGTACAATAATATTGAACGGTTCAGCTATTTTAATGGCGATGATCGATTATGCGTATGACTAAACGCCTTTTAAGTCTCGGTTGTAGTCCATATCGAAAAACATAGCGAATAGCGTTAATTGTAGGGCAGAAGTAAAAGTAAAAATGAGTATCAACAGCGAAATATCTGGGACGTAACCGGCTGTTACAAACACAAAAAGCACCCGGACGAAAAATATCACTGCGAATAAAAACGATATGAACCCCACAAAGTAGAAAAAAATGAGGGGATGAAAATCTCGGATGATGTACTTCTGTACCATTCGTTTGAGAAACAGCCGGGTTAGCAACCCAGATAATGAAAACAGAACTTTTCTGATTTTAATGCCGCTTTTTTCGTCTGCATAGACAGGGCGCACCGGCACATCGATCACCCGCAAATTGTAGATATTAAGCGTCACTAACAGATCGTTGGGCATCCCATAGCGCGGGTAAATGTCCTCTAGCGGGATCAACTGTAAGGCGCGTTTGTTAATAGCCGTATAGCCTGTTTGAGAATCGGCGACGTGCCAATACCCGCTTGCGATCTTGGTCAACAGCGACAACGAGGCGTTCCCAAGGTAGCGCACCCTGGGGATTTTCTCCCAGGCTTGGCCGGTTATCAACCGATTGCCCTTGCTGTAGTCGGCTCGATCTTCGGCCACTGGCATCAATAAAGCGGGCAGATCATCCGGGTCCATCTGATTGTCCCCAGCCATGACAACGGCAATATCAATCTCATGCTCTCGGCACCAGATATAGCCACTGCTTATCGCTCCGCCTACCCCCTGGTTAATCTCATGTTCGATCAATACCACCCGCGAATCACCCTCCGCGTAGGTATTGACCTTTTCAATCGTTGTATCCTCGCTTTTGTCATCAACAACGATAATTTTATCGACGAATTCAGGCATTCCCGAAAGCGTTTTTGTGATCAGCATTTCTTCGTTAAATGCGGGGACAACAACCCCGATAGTTTTTCCTTCAAACATAAATTAAGTCCTAAACTCCCCGTTTAAGCAAAACGACTATGCCATTTTGAACACACAGCGCCAACGTGATTTGTGTCTTTATGATTGAAGAGCATCATAAGTATAGTCTTGGCTTTGCCGTTTATCTACAGTCAACCTAAACAATGGATTAAGGTGTATAGATACTAAGGGGCTTCGGCAAAGCCGCGACTACTAAACGTCGCGCTATTATTGGAGATTCAGGTTAGTTATAGCTTATGGTCTATTCACAGCTTTTAAGCACAAAAATTACTCAAACGGCGTGTCTTTCAGTTCGGTGTCCTACCGCTAACGATACATTACCGAACCCCAAGCGGAGCATGAATGGGTTGGCTTCATATTACCGAAAACTACCCATTTACCATCAGTTAACCCTCTACAAACAACCCGAAAGACTCATAACCCCATGTACATCCATCCATCAGCTACGGTTGCGGACAACGCAGGAATTGGTGGAAACACCAAAATATAGAACCAGGGATATGATAATTTAGCAACACACTTATTAGTAGATTGATGTCTGCTAGTAGTTCGTCGGCAGTTACACCGAGTTCATCCAATCCAGAGGTCAGGGTATGGGGAAATCCGTCACAATGTGTGGGGAACAAACTATCTGGGGCATGAGGACACTAATGCTTGGTCTGGATATTTATTAAAACGTTTGCCCTATGATTAAATTTCAAATATTTGTATGTTATGAATAGAGATGCTATACTTCCAACAGATAAATTTAGGGGTCATATCTAGCCTTGCAAAAGTTTAGCGATGTAAGTCAGTGTAGCCCAAAATCGTACTCGGCCTTACTCGTCCATTTCATGGCAAACTCACACAAAGTAGGATGTGAGAATAGCCCCCCTGAGTTACCTTATTATTTATGTGAAACAGAAGGATGTGTCAGATGAAGAGAGTGTTAAGCATATCACTGCTTTTAGCAATGACAACGTTATTGGCTCTTGGTGCATTCGTTGTCGCCGCCCAGGAAGAACCGGGCCCCGGTGAAGGTGGGGTTATTATATGGGGTAACCAGCGTGGATCATCCAACCTGGGTCCGTTGGTCCCGTTACGTTGTTCTGGCGTAGACTGCGCTGATATGAACGCCTTGATGTATCCCGATTTTATCGGCTTAAACCCGGAGGACCTCAGCTTCCAGCCGTACACGGAAGATAACCTGGTTGAGAATGCCCTGGTAACCGACTGGACGGTCGAAGATGACGGCCTCCGCTACGTGTTCACCATGCGCGAGGACCTCACCTGGTCTGACGGTGTGCCAATTACCGCAGAGGATATTTACTTCTCGTTCCAGGCAATCCAGAACGGCGAGGACATCGGCCTATCGAGCAGCTATGGCCCAGCCCGTCAGGACATCGCTAGCGTCGAGATCGTAGACGACTACACCGTCGCCGTAAACTTCAACTCCGCCAACTGCCTGGCCCTGAACCGCGCCGCGCTCCTAGCGCCGATACCGGCTCATGCCTTCGGCTTTAGTGTGGAAGATGAAGATTCCTTTGACTTCACCACCATCAACGGCAGTTCCTTCGACACCGAGCCGACCGTGACCAGCGGCCCGTTCAATTTCAACCGCATCGAGCCGGGCACGGGCGTTTTCCTGGAGGCCAACCTAACCTATGCAGATGGCACCATCCCGGAGGGGTTAGCCTATATTGACGTGCCAGACTACAACGTAATGGCAACGCGCTTGCTATCCGGGCAAGCCGGCGATGTGAATTTCATGTTCGAGCCAGACAACGCCGTACTGCCGCAACTCCGCGATTCCGACGATGCACAGGTATTCGAGGCACCAGGCACGATCTGGCACTATGTCGCCCTCAACACTGCCGACCCGAACAACCCGCAGCCGGGCCTTGATGAAGATGGCAACCCCATCGATCAGGGGATTCACCCGCTGTTTGGTGACAAGATGGTGCGTCAGGCCCTCCAACATGCCGTAGACATCGAGCAGATTATTGCCAGCGCCCAGAACGGGAACGCAACCGCAATGGCAACCGGTACGATTCCGTCGGCTTTCACCCTAAACCCGGACCTATCCCCGCGTCCGTTTGACCTGGACGAAGCTCGCGAGTTGCTAGATGAGGCTGGTTGGGTTGCCGAAGGCGATCCGCTAACCGAAGGTGGCGACGGGCAGCGCGTCTGCCGTGGTTGCCTGTACTCAGTAGAGGTAGACCCATCCTACGAGGGGACACCGTTCGTTTTTGAAGTGTTCAACCCCGGTGACGCTCGTAATGATGTCGCGGTTATCCTACAACAGACCTTCGCGGAAATCGGCTTAGACCTGATACCCGCCCCGACCGACTTCAACACCATGTACGATGGCAACATGGGCGTGCAAAGCTTTGATGCGGCTGTGGCTGGCTGGCGTGGTGGTATTCCGTTCAATGCGGACCAACGCTCCTTCTTCGGTGCCCAGTCCGACATCCCCGACCTGACAGGCAATGGCGAGTACGGCTTTAACTTTGGGTCTTGGTACAACGAGGAATTTGAAGAACTGAGCGAGTACATCTTCGCCGGTGCCGCTGCCGATGATTGCAGCGAAGACGCCATCAAAGATGCCGCTTACCGCGTACAGGAAATCATGTACGATGAGCAGCCGTACCTGTTCCTTTATGCACTTAACAGCGCCTACGTCGCTCGTAGTGATATTGAGGGCTTCGACCCCTACCCCAGCCAGGGTGTATGGAATATCGACGACTGGAGCATTGCACCCTCTGCGCAGTAAATGTTAAGAACCAAGTATAAACAAGGCGAGTCGCAATCCATCCCAAATAGGGTCGATTGCGACTCTCTTTTTTGCACATGGTGGGTCTCCCCCCCCCCACTACTTGTTTTGATGTTTGATGGGCAACTTTGATTATGACTAAATTTATCATTCGGCGTGCAATCCAGGCGATACCGACGCTCATTGGGATTACGGTGATCGCGTTTGCAATTATGTCTCTGGCCCCTGGTGGCCCCACAACCGCCCTGGGTTTCAACCCGGAGTTGACCGCCAGGCAACGGGCAGCGATGGCCGAGGCGCTCGGTGTAGATGACCCGTGGCATGTGCAGTATTTCCGATGGGTGTTTGGCGATGGCGCGTATATTTTGGGCGGTCAGCAAGCCTGGCGGGTAGATGTAAATACCAATTCTCCCGAAGGCACCTATTACATACTGGATGCGGAAACCGGGGATTTGCTGGAGACAGGGAGCAATGTCAGCATCCAAGATGTCATTTTTGAGGGAGAGCGTGCGGGCGTGGCCCCAGCAGAAGCCCCGGCGGGTATCAACGTCACTGCAAACCAACTTGAGGCGGTTGTGCCGCAGGTCCAACGCAATGCAGAATTAAAAGAAGCGTTCTATATCCCCGGTTTGACGGTCCGGGCATGGCGTATCGACATGCCAGACGAGCAGTATTATCTGTTCGACGCCCAGACAGGCAGCTTGCTCGGCCAGGGCGCGGTCGATGACATCAGCCCAGCGTTACAGGGTATACCGCCTGCCGACGCGCCGAACGGCCTTCGCAATGATGCGGATGACCTGGCCGGGTTGCTAGCCGATGCCGGGCTGATCGCGGAGGATGTCGCGGAAACTTACGAGAACGCCTTAGGCGCCGCACAAACCGATGCGTCCATCGCGGCCCCACCGCCACCCTATGCGGCGGCGGCTTTCTTGCCAGAGTATATGGCCCCGGCCTGGCGGATGATGACGGATGTAGACAGTTACTTTATCGTCAGCGCCAACAACCCGGAAGCGGTGCTAGAGCGCGGCGCATCGGTGCGCGTGGTCCAACAGAAGCTACGATCCGATAAGATGGGGTATGCGCCGTCTGTGTTGGAACAAGCGTCGTCTGGTGTAGCCACTTCACCGGATCAACTGAGTGGCATTATTGCGGAACAAACCGAAGGCCCGGCACCGCGCCTCGATAACATCACCTTTTTGCCCAATTACAACGGTTTTATTCTATGGGGCGGGCGCATGAGCCCCGTGTTTGATAATGCCGCCAATCCCATCGGAGAACGCATGGGGCAGCACTTCGGGATTCTGCGCGGCGATTTCGGTAAGTCGGCGGTGTCGCAGCGCCCAGCGATGGAAGTCGTGCTAGAGCGTCTACCGGCTACAGTTGAGCTAGGGTTACTGTCGCTGTTCATCGGGCTAACAGTCGGCTTGGTGGTTGGTGTGCTGGCAGCGGTGTTCCATGACAGTTGGTTCGACCAGTTAACGCGGGTGCTGGCGGTGGTTGTGTCGTCTATCCCGGTTTATTGGTTGGGTTTGATTCTACTACTCATCTTTGGGTCGGCGCTGGGTTGGTTGCCAATGGGCGGGCGCTTCCCGAATACGATCTCCGGTGAGTATACCACCTGGCAACGGGTATCACGGTTGATCCTGCCGGTGTTCACGTTGTCCAGCTTTTCAATAGCGACCTTCTCGCGTTATATGCGGGCCTCGCTGCTGGATGTGCTAGAGCAAGATTACATCCGTACCGCCTACGCGAAGGGCGTACCGCGCCAGGTCGTATGGTTCAAACATGGGATGCGCAACGCGCTGATTCCGATTGCAACGTTGATCGGGCCATCGTTGACGTTAGTCATTAGTGGGGCGGTCCTCACCGAAACGATTTACTCTTGGCCGGGCATGGGGCGGCTACTGATTAACTCGGTCCGACAAGCGGATTATAACATCATCATGGCGGTGGTGTTGCTCTTGGCATTTGCAACGATCCTCGGCTATATGTTGTCCGATATTCTGTATGCGGTCTTCGACCCCCGTATTCGGTTAAGTTAAGGAGGAAATGATGACTGACGTACAACAGCTGTCGGCAACCGAAACAGGCAAAGTCGCCAAGCTCAAACAGAACGACCAGAGTAACTCGCTGTGGGCCACAGCGCGCCGCCGCATTATGCGAGACTATTTAACCCTAACGTCTATGTTTGTCCTGGTGTTACTGACAATTTTGTCTTTTTCTGAGCCGTTCATCTCAGATGCGTTCGGCGTGAACTACGCCCGCACCAGTTCCGAAATTCGATTCTTACCCATCGGGACGGAAGGGCACCCTCTCGGCACAGATAACCTAGGGCGGGATATGCTGGCACGCTTACTGCGAGGCGGCCAGATTTCGATCACCGTGGGCGTTATCACCGCGCTGATGTCCACGTTTTTAGGGGTGACGGTTGGGCTGATTGCCGGGTATTACCAGGGCGGCGTGCTATCAATCATCGACGACGCGATCATGTGGTTTGTGACGACCATCAACTCGATCCCGTCGTTGCTGCTACTGATCTTACTCACTTCCGTGCTTACGCCATCCATTACCGTCTTGATTGGCGTACTGGTGTTCGTCTCTTGGAGCCGTATGATGCGCTTGATCCGAGGTGAAACGATGGCGCTACGAGAAAACGAATATGTGCTAAGCGCCAAAGCAATGGGGGCCAGCAATATTCGCTTGATGTTCACACACATTCTGCCGAACACGCTATCCGTTTTGATCACGACACTGGCTATTGAGGTCGGTACCGTCATCCTGGTCGAATCGGCGCTGTCGTTCCTGGGGTTGGGTGTGCGTCCACCAGAAGCAAGTTGGGGCAATATGCTAACGGAGGCGCAAGCCTACTTTCAGCAAGCCCCGCATATGTCAGTCCTGCCGGGCCTTTTCATCGTTATCACTGTGCTGAGTACCTATCTAATTGGGGATGGGCTGCGCGATGCACTAGACCCACGCAGTAAAGAATAACGGCGGCGGACGCCAACAACATCAGCTCAGTTCTGTTGAGATTTGCGCAAAACCCCTATTTGCAATGTGTTTCAATGTCCGGTCGAGTTCGGTGGTTGATCATACGGTCTCCACAAAATTGGGGATAGACCAGTTATCAGGTGACAGAAGGATCGGACAGAACGAGCTATCCTGGCAGCGGCCGATAGAGTCTATTCCAGGACCGGGCATTTTGGCGGATCTATCGCGGCTGCTGCGTAGAAGGAAGTTTCGAGCTTTAGCAACTCACCTGCCTAACAAACTTATGTGACATTTACTCAATCGGATTACGCTTTTTTCTGTTGGAATCACATTTGACAGGTTTTACAACCGTCTGTAATCTCGGTACAGTTTTTAATAACTGTTAACAAGATTTGGATGGAACACTGTCGATGATCAAAAATCAAACAGGTGATGTTAGCAATAATGCGTTACCACCTCCTATAGTGCATACCCGCTGGCGACACCTATACAAGGTCCCATGGTGGTTAGTGACAATGGTCTTGATAGGCGTTTTTGTTGGGGTGTTAATTTTCACGAATGACACCTATCGGGGTATTTTCCTGTATTTGCGACAGGGCATTTGGGTGACGTTACGTGTAAGTTTTGTAGCGTATGTTATCGCTGTGATTATTGGTTTGATAATCGGCATTGTACGGTCGTATCCTCCTAGCGAAAAAAGTGGGTTTTTTCGTATTTTTGGTTACCATGCGGCTACGTTCTATCTTGAATTGTTTCGTGGGCTGCCGGTTCTCGTTGTTTTGTTAATTATTACATTTGTGGTTATACCGAGGTTTATTGCATTTTGGAATGAGCTTCCTTTACCAGATATCAATCAACGTGCATTTAGTAATGATTGGCGGGCAACAGTCGGGTTAGGGTTAACTTATGGTGCCTTTTTATCCGAAATATTTCGGGCTGGTATTCAGTCTGTCAGCAAAGGACAACGTGAAGCGGCCCAGGCAATAGGTTTACGTCCTCGGCAGGTTATGCGGTATATTGTGTTGCCACAAGCGACTAAACGAGTTTTGCCTCCGCTGGGGAATGATTTAATTGCGATGATCAAAGATTCGTCTCTAGTCGCTATTCTCGCTGTCCGAGACATTACACAACTATCTAAGTTGTCTGCCGGGCAATCTTTTTTATATCTGGAAACATATTTGACAGCAGCCGTGATTTATTTGTTTATGACTATTATTGGTTCCTTGCTTGTACAAGGGTTAGAACGTTACCTGGGCGAAAGTAGTGGCGATTAGTACGTTAAGCGTCTGAAACGAGTTTCTGCAAGAATTTCGTTTCAGCTGATTATGATGGGTTCAGATCAGTGCTACGGCGCTATTCTGCCAATGTAAAAGTAAAAGGAAAGAGAGAAACTGGAATGAGTTGAAAGTGCTTTTTAGCAAATGGGATGCCAATAATTGTTATTGTTAAAATGATGCCATTGACTAGATGTGTGAGAGCAATTTCCCATCCGAAGAAAATCATCCAAATAACGTTAAATACTAACGACAAGAAACTATTTCCGCCTTTTTGTTCTTTGATTTCTTTTCCGAAAGGTAATATCACCGAGCGTCCAAATCGTATTGCGCGTATTCCAAACGGGATGCCAATAATTGTGATACACAATACCACCCCCCCTATGATGTAGATTATCCCTGCAATGAAACCACCAAATATAAGCCAAATCAAATTACCAAAAAATTTCATAAGGCGTTTTGCTCCTCAATCGGTTTTCCCTTGAAACTATAACTGGTTTTAGTATTTCTCAGATAGGTTTAAGTTTCTCTCTTGCCAAAAAAACCATCAAATTCTTTTAGGGCTGGATAACATATTAACTCTTTTTCATGTAATCTTTTTCTACTAGGAAAGGTATTCGCAATGTTAAGCTCATAATCATCACAATGTAAATATTAAAACCACAACACATGTTAAAGTTGCTTTTTGGTAATATATATATTATTAGAAACGTTACTTTGCTTTCACTTGCAAATGGAAAATGGCGACTTTCGAGAGCCCTTTTTTGTACTTATCATGAGTAAAAAAGGGCTAGTTTTAGACAATTGTTGATCTGAAAATAGCACTGCGAGGCGTTTACATTAAGTCTGATAAAGGTTTGCTGGTATTCAGAGTTCGCTATTCTAGTGGTTTTTGTCGCCACTTTTGGTAGTCGATGAAATTTAAGTCAACATCTCGTCCGATAGCATCACTAACGTAACGTCGTAAAAATCTAAGCCAACGGTTATTCAGTTCATCAGCTCTGGATTGTGATGGTATCGCTATCGTAAAGATTTCAACTTTTGTGTCCTGAGATAAATGATGATCAACAAGCCTGTGTTCGCTGAATAAACGATCATAATCAGTTTTTATGTGGAATTTCAGGATGTGACATGCGTTTTGCCAATCTTTTTGTATTCGAGGAGTGATATTGGCACTTTGTCGAGGTAAGTCGTTATCTGAGATGCGTTCAAACCCATGTTGAGCTGTCTGATTCGGTGGTGTGTATTTGGGGCTTAGCTGGAAAGCTTCTTGCATCAGTAATTGGTAAACCTCATCCCAATTTTTAGCGATCCCGATACATTGTTGCAATAAATTTAGAGTTTGCTTTTCACCCAAAATATGTTGTTGTTTCCAAATCGCACGGCGTTGAGATGGCGTAGGTTTTCCAAAATGTTGTTGATGTCGTCTAAAAGGACTTAGCCGGGATTTGCGCTGAGTGGGCGGATGGGGCGTTTGAGGTGTTCCATCTAGGGTCAAGCCGTATTCTTGTTGCAACCATTCGGTAAAGGCTGTCATGAAGGCTGGGATATTTAGTCGGTAGTATACAGCGTTCCGTCCATTGGGTGCCATACGGACATCGGTTTCCAGGCCTATTGACCAGAGTGTCCGTTTATATTTTTGTACACGGCTGTCCCCTCGTACAACTCGCCATACCTGATAAGGGCTGAACCGTAGTTCTTCGTACCATTGATCATAGGTTTTGTAAAACCAACCTTCAGGATCATTAGTCCGTGTGGTCCAGTAAAGAATCTGATTCAGCAAGATAGCGGCGTTGTGATCTCTTTCGAAGAAATCGATCAAGAGGGTATAGGCCAATATGATTTGACGCTTACCTGTGCTGCGTTCGATCAACCCCATCACGAGTTCACGTAATGTTTTCAGTTGAGATGCATCTGTGTGCATTCCTGCTTGATTATTTGATTGTCGGAAATTCGTTTGTTTCTGTCCCGACATGCCAAGATTTCCTTAAATTTTGGCTCTATGTCGTAGCGCAGGGCTTGTCTTTTTTATCCTTTGTGTTAAACTCAGGAATGTAAGACGTATTGCGTCTTTGACAAGGAACCTTTTCGTACAAGGTTTTCCAAAGTTGTAGAAAAATAGGCCCGTGCAAGCATATTTTTCCTACAGGGCACCCGCTTACTCGCGGGTGTTTTCTCTTATTAGAGAGACTATCACTTCAAAAATCGTGATAGTGTTTTGAAGGTTGATGGAATCTTAAGTTGTCACGTTTATTCCACACAATTCAAAACTTACTAGCCATAAGTATACGTTAGTTTGCAGTTTTTGTCCAACCATTATCTACATGGCTATATATCTCTAGCTACATGCTAGTATAGCAGTGTTGAACCCGGATGTCTACTTTGACAATATTAAATTCAACGGCTATTTACTTTTCTGGATCACTACAACATTAGACCATCTCAAAGCATCCCGTGTACTAGCTCGTCTTACCTTGGCCCAATGGCTCAGTACACTGACTTGTGTTTCTACCTTTGTTCATCTTTTTTCCATTTGGCATTCTTCTCCAACAACAGAAAACCGTAATTCTAGACCTCACCCCACATTATGATCTTATAGTTCGTTCATATCGTATCTACAGTCAACCACTGATAACTGATACAGGTGTGCCAGGATTGACAGGATGGCTATACACTCTCCGAAAGCCTACCATTAGTTCTACATTCAACGATTTCAATAACAACCGCTGTTCCCTCTCAATTTCTTTGGTGTTTTTCTGACTCAACTTTAAGCCTTTTCATCGGGCTGATTATTCAACCATGCAAATACTGTTTTTGCACGGTACTTGCACGGTTAAATAACGGACTTAAAGTTTGTGTTAACAATTTTTCGATAGGGTAGTGGGAACTACGTACTTGTATCGATTTAATGTCGATCAAATATCTTGTTCGACTTCCCTAAGCCGTTTTTCCACATCCTCCAGATAATGGCGCAATGTCGTAAGGTAGTACCAAGCAGCCTCGTTATTTTTGCTATCACCTGCCTGAATACGATTGAAAGTCCTAGCAGCATTACTGAAAAACTTGGGTGTAGGTATGGTGGGTTGTGACTCTGCATCAAGATCTGGTGGATAATATGTATCAGAATCTTCAACAGGATTGTTTGCATTTATCGGTACTGTAGTACTGTTACCCGCACTTTCTTGATTTTCTAGCTGTACCTGTACTGTAGTACCGTTAGTCGGCTGAGACTTTTTCCGGCTTGTATGCTCAACATAATTTCCCTGAATGATTTCATGCACCATATCTATTTTTTCGTCATCTGTTGTAGAGTTATCATCCACAATCTGCCGTAGAGCATACTCGCTAAGATTGTGATCATCCGCAAGTGTCCAGGCTTCGTCTGGCAGTGTGAGTAGTTTGCGATATTGGCTCACTTGCCGCCCGCTTTTAAGCCCGACAGCTGCAATAATGTGATCTTGCGTACCACGAATTGCTCGCAAAAACGAACCATTTTCGTTAGAGTAAATTTGCGCGTAAAAATGCCGATCATGCTCAAATTCCTCGAAGGGCAAAAAGATCGCCTGATTGAAAGTTTGATGTAAGTCCATGGTCAAGACGGCTATCTGACGTGCCTTACCAATTGCATTCAAATCATCACGAGCCCCATTTTCGGCAGCTTGTCGCCAGACACTAACGTGATCCACCTTCCGAGCAGAAATCGTGCTAAAGTCGTCGTCAATGCCCTCTTGTTGTGTCTTTAAACCCTTTGCGTGCAACAAGTGATATGCCAGCCAACGACGCTCGCCTGTCTCGATGACATACCCTGCTGGAACGAGAGGCGCAACGGTAATCGGGTTGTTCAGCCCATATTTACGAATGGATAGCGCAATGTCAGCGATTTTCACAAGCGCACGTTCTATTGGGTTGATCTCCGGGTCATACTCATGGGCCTCATTGCCACGTTCTTCTACTACGTCTTGACCAAGATAATTCTCCAATAGAAATAATGGTTCATCATTTGATCGCTGTGCATTAACAAGTGTTTCCCATATCTCGAATAACAAAGGCATATCGTGAAGTAGGTTCCCCGTGTGTTCCCAATTTTCAAGAACTGCCTGAGGGATTGCCCGTCGTGGTTGAGCCTCATCTGGAACAATGTCAAAAATGGAAATTGGAACGGCGTTCATGTACTTATGTGGGCTACGGATGCTATCCCAGTCGCCTAGTGTTTGGCCCATATACTCTTCGATGGACATAGCTTGTCTTTGTGGGTTGACCCCCATACTACGTTTGTTCTCGCGTTTGTTACGTGCCATCGGTTCATTCCCTGTTAGATTACTTACGTAATGGTTTCTAAAGACTTGTTTACTTGCTCCACCAATTGCCATCCATGCTTAGCTGCACGTGTATGTGGCGCGTAGCTAAATACTGGGCGATGTTGCATAGCGGATTCTTCCCAGGTGATGCTCAGCGGAATTGGATCCCAAACAAGCTCTCCGTACTGTTCCTGTAACATTTCATAATTCTCGCTATGCTCCACCGTTTTCATCCGCGTTTTGGTTGGGACAATACCAAGCGCATGAATATCTCCTAGCCCCATCTGGCTTTTTGTAGTCACAAATTCGCCACGCCGATCCATACTCTCCATAAGCGATGTGAAACTCAGCGCTGATAGTTCAGTTGGATAAATGATGCCGTTTGTTGCTATATAGATGGCCCCGTGCAGCAGCGACGGTGTAGGCGACGTATCAAAAATGATGACATCTGCGAAGCCCTCTAATTCATCCAAACGTTGCTTAACAGCAAAAATATTGCTGATCATGTTGGGAATATTACGTGTCTCTAGGTTAGATGGAACGACAGCCAACATCCCCGTTGAAGGAACATCCGGTGGCTCATACAACTCTGGTGGAACAACACGCAATACATTCTTGAAAGGCGCATTCCGTACCAAAAGATCATATAACCCAGCTTCAGGCGGCATATTAAACATAGCACCCGCATGGCCCTGTGGATCGCTATCAATCAAAATGACCCGGTTACCCTTAACAGCTAAACCGGCTGCAATATGCGTTGATAGCGTTGTCTTGCCCACGCCGCCTTTTTCGTTCAGTAGTGTGATAATTTTCATGATTTTCCCTTAAATAGACTCAAGTTGCATAAGTTGTTCTACAGAAACACGATAAACAATCTTGTAGCCAGATGGCGCGCTGGTTTGACGTTCCTCACGCTCGATATACCCTAGCGAGGCCAGCAAATCAAGCACAGCCGTATCGGATGCACTCAACCGCGCTTTACCCATTTTCTTCGCAATCGTGTTACGGCTTACGTATTCCTGTGTGCCACCCGCGTCACCAATGGCGTAAATCAGCGAAATAGCCTGCTCATTCAGTTGACCCTGTATCCGTTGCATAAACTTACCTTTCAATGTTAACATGTTAACATAATTATATCACTGCCATCAAGCAATATCAACCGATTCCCATAGATGTTTTGCAAGCAAACATGATCAATTTTGATGCTTGTTTAACCATAATCGAATGGCAAAAAAAGTACCCAATTGTTCAATTTCATCACAAGCCACCCACTAAAAGCTATTTCCTTGCAGCGCATAATTTGATGGCGTGCAGGGTACTTTGACTCAGGGTTGCTGCTATAATCTTCCATAAAATATCCAATAGTCTAGAAAGCCACGCATATGCAATTGACATTTCTTGGTGGTGCCGATGAAGTCGGCGCAAGTTGTACTGTGCTCGAAATTGCCGGCAAGAAAATTCTGATAGACGCCGGGATTCGCATCAGCCCCAAAACGAGCCGAGGGCTACAGGATGACCAACTCCCACACCTAGCCCATCTGACTGATATTGGCGGGCCAGATGTCATTCTCATCACTCATGCCCACACCGACCACACCGGCGCTCTCCCGCAAGTCGTCCGGCGATACCCGCGCGTGCCCATCTATGGGACCGCCGCCACCATCGAGCTAAGTCGCGTATTGCTTCAAGATAGCTCAAGGCTTATGGAAACACGCTTAGATGCCGAAGGCGAATTGCCGCTTTACGATGCCGCAGATGTTGATTTACTGCTGGAAAATTGGCGTCCAATTGAATTTGGGAGCGCGTTAAAATTAGGGTCCGACTTGCAAGTGACCCCCCACATTAGCGGTCATATTGCCGGGGCCGCTATGCTGGCATTTGAGAGTTCTGAGGGCGTCCTCGTCATGACTGGCGACCTGTCCGTCTCGCCACAGCGTACCGTCCAGAGTGCCAAACCACCCCGCATCAATGCCGATGCCATTGTGCTAGAAAGTACCTACGGTGGTCGCGAACACGCCAACCGGAAATATGAAGAACAACGTCTGATCGATACTCTCAAGCAAATTACCGAAAACGGCGGGCGTGCTTTGATCCCCGCTTTCGCCCTGGGGCGTGCCCAAGAAGTCATTCAAATTCTGTTGGCTTATGAAGATCAAATTGGTGTTCCCGTCTATGTCGATGGAATGGTGCGGGCCGTCTGCGATGCTTACGTACGTTTCAGCGATATTCTACCCAAGCAGACCGTCAAGCTCGCCGGTGATAAATCACTGTTTTTCCGAGGTAATGTCAAACCTGTACGTAGCCGTGCCATGCGCGACGAAATCCTACACAAAAACGAACCCTGCATCATTGTTGCTTCTAGCGGGATGCTCACCGGTGGGGCCAGCGTTGCCTATGCCGAAGCACTCGCCCCGAACCCGCTAAACGGTATCTTCCTGACAGGTTATCAGGATGAAGAAAGCCCAGGCCGGGCACTGCAAAATATCATGGCCCGTAAAGAACGCGGCGAAACACCTTACATGAAGTTCGGCAACAAGCGTGTATCTCTACGATGTCAGCTTGGTAAATACTCGCTGAGTGCCCATGCCGATGAAGCCGAACTGATCGCCATCGCCGAAGCGATGAACGCCCAGCGAACCTTCCTGGTACACGGTGATGCTGAGGCCCGCCATAGTATATGGGAACAACTCAAACGCAAGGGCCGCATGGTTAGCCGTCCGAAAGCGGGCCAAGTCAAGACGATTGCCCGGCGACGAAACCTGGTAGTCAAACAGGATGGTGAGGTGGGCGAACTCGCTGCACGTGACGAAACTCTGGACCCTGAAGCCTTGTGGAACCTGCTCATCGCTCATCAGGACGAAACCTTCTCCACCCGTGAGCTAGCCCAAATCTGGTATGACGATGTGGAGCGTGCCCAAGATGCACTCATGGTTCTGGAGGACGATCACTACTATTTCTCCCAGGATTGGCGCGACAAGCAAAAATTCACTGTGCGCAAGAGTTGGCAAGTAGAAAAAGCAAAACGGGCTTATCGTCTGATGCAGGCCAACACCGACCTACCAGGTCAATTTGCTGTGCTACGTAACCCCAACGGTGAGCCACGCCTGGGCGTGGTGCAAAAAGTGGACGATGGCGGCTTTATCGCCGTGGTACAGGGCAGCAATGCCACCAATCATACCGGTGATGCTTTTGTGTGGCGTCTTGGAGAATGGCGTGGCGAGCAAGACAATACCGGACAAATGAAAAAGCAAATGCACGCCATTCTCACCGAAGCGGAAACGGCTATTGAGCGTATCTTGCCATTTGGCAAACGAAAATTATTGGCCCTGCAAGAGGGTTTGGTCAATCCCAATGAATTTGTGAAGCCCCCTAACCCCGATGACGACGACGATTACCGTCGTTTTCAGGTCGAACTGGCTGCCGCTGTCTTATCACTGGCGCGGGATGGGGCTACAAATGAGGGTGACGGGTTGAAAGTAGAACGCGCTCTACCTAACGGCCCAGTCAACCAGAATATAGCACGAGATGCTGCCCTGGAAGCCTTCCCGCCAGATGCACGCTTGCGCAAAGTCGGTATTCTGGCCCATAAAAACACGCTGATTCTCAATTTTGACTTCCCAAAGACAGCCCGCCGTCGTTTTGCCGACGCTATTCAGGCATTGGAAATGGAAACCGGTTGGGAAGCCAACATCCGTATGACAACCAGCCAGCAAGCACTAATTGACTATGTGCGCGATATTCTGCCACCGGGTGCTTCGCTAGCAAAGAACCCGTCACTGTACGTAGAACGTGACGAAATCATTGCCGATGTGGACGGATTATCCCCAGAACAAGCCAGTGAATTAGAAACCAAATACGCCGAAGATACCGGGTATATATTAAAGCTGTCGGTGCGTCGTGCTGATAACGCTGTCACACCAGACATTGCAGTAGCAGCCGCCCCAGCGGATACCCCCATGGAAATCAACCAAGCTTATGCACTCGTGCGATCTCGGTTAGAACCTTACGGCTTACAAAAAGTGGGGCAGAAAATGGGTGAGCTAATGCTGACGTTTATTAGCCCACAGTTGGGGGCGCGCTACGAAAAAGAGATTGCCGAGATCGCCAAACAGACCGGATACCCGGCCCGTGTCTACGAAAACCCGATGCAAAATATAATCCTAGACGAAGCGCGTGCCCTGCTTCGTGGTGTCGGTTGGGAGGTTCAAAAAGGGCCAGGTATTCATATCGACCGGGGCGAAGTCTCGGTGAAATTAGTAGATTCGCCCACTGCCGAAGCATTCCAGCAACTCAGCGATCGACTTGAGGAAAAAACAGGTTATCGGCTGGTGATTCGTTGATTGGACACGTACAGCCACACACCGTAAGAAATAGTGGGGCGGTCGCATCAAATATTCAGTATGGAATTTGAGAGATATGTAAACCGAATTAATCTGAGGAAACTTAACTCATGAAACGTTTTAGCTTGCTTTTGCTCTTTTCGCTGCTGGCGTTTACGGTTGCGGCTTGTGGTGGCGCGTCCGTTGCAGAGGGTGGAGCAGTTGCCCCTGGGCCAGACGCCCCGCGCATCAATTCTGATATTTATTTGAATACGATAGCCGGTAGTGAGCATGTGTTGGTTGATGTTCGTACACCCGGTGAGGTCGCTTCGTCGGGTGTGATTTCGGGCGCAGTTCATATCCCGCTAAACGAGTTGTCTAGCCGTGTTAGCGAATTGCCCGCCGATACGACAGTCGTTGTCTATTGTAATAGTGGGAATCGCTCGCGGCAGGCTGTCAGTATTTTGAACAACAATGGCTACGATCAGTTGCTCGATCTCCAGGGCATACAACAGTGGCTTCGCGATGGGCAGCCGTTGGTTCCGCTGGGCCAGTAAGCAGACGAAAATACCCCAATAGATGCGATCACACCTATAACTTGATTGTTAGTGGTTTCTTGAGGGCGATACCCTCAAACGCCTGCATGGGAGATTATCCCCCTTGACCTCTTTACTAATGCCAAAATCACAAATTTTGGCATTAAAAGTTTTGGTCCACTTTTTTCAAAAAGGGGTGGGGTTCAGCTTGAAACCCCATAAAATGATCGAATCTTAGCAACTCGTAATCAGGGTCATCATATGATCTCATCGACCCTTTTTACCGTACTTGTAAGAATATATGCCTGAATTTCCCAAAGTAATCATCCTGATATACCCGTAAACGCTCTCAGACGTGTTTTAACGGCTTTATGTGGAGAGTTGCATACCCATAGAAGGTAAAACTGCAAGAAACGCCTCTCATCGCGATGTCGTCCACCGTCGGCCTGACCGTTAAGCGGACGTTAGCGACCTACTACAAGCTAGCTGTATCCGTCGGGTACAACAACGCGACCGCGAAACCCAGCGAAACATCACCTGAGCTTATGTTTCGCAGTTGATGCGCGGGAGCAAACAGGGGAGAATTGAGGCATATTCAAGCAAGAAAGTTGGCCGCGATGACCCAAGCAAGCGCGTTTCAAAATGCTGTGAAACAGCAACAATTTCATAAGATCGCAGGAAGTCCGTTGTTACTCGACATCATGTCGCGGCTGAACATCGAAACAATCATCGACCAGCACGCACCATTGACAAGGGGGTGCCCAGGGCAATCGCCTTAAAATTTTCTGGTGTCATTTATTGGGATTGCATCCCAAACCCTGCCAAGCTTTTGAAAAAGCTTGACCAAAACTTTACATTTTTGGCGCAAAGCGCCAAAAAGCGCCGGTCAAG
>DAOTUA010000193.1:0-5476 GCA_034437355.1 Anaerolineae bacterium
GTCATTTATTGGGATTGCATCCCAAACCCTGCCAAGCTTTTGAAAAAGCTTGACCAAAACTTTACATTTTTGGCGCAAAGCGCCAAAAAGCGCCGGTCAAGGATTGCTAAATCCTTGTGGGGGTGTGGGGACAAAGCCCCCGCTATACTTTTTAACAATACAAAATGCTTTTTTTACGTCAATTCAGATTTGAAGCGATTGCCCTGAAATTGTAGGCCCTCTAATAGCGTCACGCCTCAAAATTGATTAGAATAGTGGATAGCCCCCGGTGACGGCCTTTTTTTATTCCAGTGGCGTCTATTATCGGTTACCATGGGGGTACGCCTAATCGGTTGGAACGCAAGGACGAGGAACTCATGCCGGAAAAGACAATCTACGTTAGTTACAGGCCGGAACAGAGCCTGCATATCGCGCAACCCCTGTTTAACGGCTTGCGCGGGATGGGTTATGATGTGTTTATGGATATTGATGAGGGGGTTAATGATGTCAACCTGCGTCAGATAGCCGCCCGCGAACACTTTGTGATCCTGCTCACACCCGGCGCTTTTACCAATGATAAGGATAATCGGCTAGAAGCAGAGTTCCGGCAGGCGGTTGACTGTAAGCGAAATATGGTGGTGCTGCTCACGCGGGATTTTAGTTTTGAGGAAGAGCTAGCGAATACATCCGGCTTGTTAACGCATATGCCCCGCCTGCCAAGCCTGCGCATCCAACCGAAGCAAGTTAAGCAGGTGATCCAGTTGATACACGCCGACCACCTGCAAAAGAGCGCCCAAGGTGACATCACCCCAACACCAGTAGCCGATGCCGACCTGGTGACGCTCAAAATGGAGAAAGCCCGCGAGTATACCCAGCAGGCTACCATCCGGCTCAATACCGAAAAGCTGTTTTTCCAGGCGGTGGTGAAGATACGCCGGGGCAACTACGACGAAGCCCTGACCGACCTTGACCTGGTTATTGCCGATAACCCGAACAACGAAAGTGCCTATCTACAACGGGGGCGGGTGCTGCGTAAGAAGGGGCGCAAAACCGCTGCCCTCAAAGACTACGAACAGGCGGCCCGGCTTAGCCCTAAGTTGGTGGCGGCGCATATCGGGCGGGGGGAGCTTCTACTAGAAACCGAACGCTACAAACAGGCTCAGCAAGCCTTCCAGGATGCGCTCAACTTGCAGGGAGAATCGGCCCCGGCTATTGCGGGGATGGCCCTGACCCAGTTCGCACTAGAAGAACATGCCAAGGCGCTGCAACTGTGGGGGTGGCTGGTGGAACGAGATAGTAATTACGGCGATCCACAGTGGGCTGGGGAGGTTTTCGACTGGGATGACCCGCTGGTGCGCCGGGCGCAAGATTTGATCGCAAAGCGGTAGGGGTTATCCCTTGAACGTGTATCGCGCATACCTCACACCGAAGCAGATGACCCTTACGTGACACACAAACAAAGGTAGGTGAAAACGATGACGCCTAAAATCGGGATATTGGCGCTACAGGGGGCCTTCATCGAACACGAAACCATGCTGCAACGGCTGGGCGTGGCGACAGTTCGTGTCCGGTTACCACAAGACCTGACCGGCCTCGATGGGTTGGTGATCCCTGGTGGCGAGAGTACCACCATCGGCAAACTAGCGACCCAATACGGCTTAATGGACCCGCTGCGAGCGTTTGTACAGCACACCCCCACCTGGGGCACTTGTGCCGGGATGATCTTCCTTGCTAGCGAGCTAGATCGCAACCAGCAGCCGATCTTGGGCGTGATGGATATTACGGTGAATCGTAATGCGTTTGGGCGGCAGATCGACAGTTTCGAGCGGGCGCTGTCTATCGTCGGGCTAGATGCGCCTTTCCATGCGGTGTTTATCCGTGCGCCGGTGGCGACACGGGCTGGGGAGGCGGTGCGCGTGCTGGCCCAATTAGACGACGGGCGCATTGTTGCGGCCCAACAAGATCACCTGCTGGCCACCGCCTTCCACCCAGAACTAACAGACGATGACCGCCTACACGCTTATTTTGTGGACATAGTACAGCAAGCAATACAGGAGCCAAACAATAACAATGGGTAAGCAACCAACACCATCATATAACTATAACCTTGTCATGTTGGATGACGACCCCTACGGTGACTACGACCTGGTAGACGACGAAGATGAATTCGACGGGTTCGAGTTCGAGGGAGAAGGCATCTTCGACATTGACGACGATGAGGACGACTTCCCCGACGAGGATCTAGCGTTGATTGGCGACGATGACGACGCCTTCTATGAACTAGAAAGCGACGGTAACGTGATCGACGTGGACGAACTCAAACAAGATTTAGACAATTTCGATGAGTATTTAGAGCTAGAGGACGAGGAAACCATTGATGATGAGGGTTACGACATTGACGACGACGACATCGACATTGACGACTTTGATCTATACGGTGACGAATAGCGCCCAACCACAGGAGGCTTAATCATGGCAGGTGAACTCTATACCACGCAAGATCGCGACGAAATTATTGAGTGGGCGCAGCGCCGCCAGGCCCACGCCGCCAAAGTGACAGGCGTGCGTGATGACGCCCATAACACCCCCGAAGCAGACATCGGCGCGTTGCGCTTGGGTTTCCCCGGCTATGCCAGCCTAGAACAGCTAGAGCCGATGATGTGGGACGAGTGGTTCGATCAGTTCCAGCAACGCGGGTTGGTCTTTGCCTTTCAACGAGCCCAAGCCGACGGCACCCCTAGCAATTACTACGAAATTGTGACGACCCCGGTGGACATGTGATGTCAGCGGTTTTGTTGTCCATACCGATCACTTTTTACAGCAAGGGGAGCCGTTGCCGGGGGGGTGTCGGTTGCGAGCGTGCCCAAGCTGATACCGCCCGGAAAGCGGCGGCAAAGGTCGGTTTATCCTCAATTAAATCCGTCACATAGCTACGGGCGCTGACGGCTTCCAGGTCGAAAAACCAGTACAAAGCCGTTAAAGGCGTTAAAAACACCTCCGGCTGGCGTGGATGGTCATACCAGTTGTAATCCCCGAACTTGCCCCACACCGCCGGGATCAAGCGGGTTTGGATGCGGCTGGCCTCGTGCTTGCCGTGTTCAAACACGTAACGGGCGGCCTGCTGATAGAACTGAAAGGCGGACATCTGCGGGATTAACGCGCAACTGCCATAGTAGGCGTTCGTCCGCGCAAGTGCCGCGACATTCTCTAAAAAGGCATAGTGGCTTACCTGTTCTTCAATTTCCGTCCCCATGCCGATAGCGGCTAGCAGCTTCACCGGCACATCAGCCAAGCCCGCCACCGCTGCCACCGAGATCGTATCCTCTAAGAAGGTGCCTTTCCCCGTTTCATCCCCGCGCATCAAACTATCGACCCCTCCATCACACAGGATGATCGCATCCAGGTTGAGGCGATCTACCAGTGCGGCGTAAGCCTGCCGCACGCCTGGCACCCCCACTTTGTTGATCACCCAAACGATAAGCGGGGCCGCCTGCATCCGGTCGAACCAACGCGCAAGATAGCCTTCGGGGTAATAAGCGACATCAGCATACATCCGCCCGCGTGTGCCGAGCAACACGCCCGGCACCAGCATCTCAGCATCTTCGATATATTGCACCTGTTCAAAATCGACAAAAGAGTAATTTGCCAGGTGAACGGTTTTGCCCATCGCCCGCAGTTGATGATAGATCGGCAGCCCGGTAAAAACATCGAAGCCCCCCCCCGCCCCGGCAATCAAGACCGTTTCACTCTCCGCCAGCAGATGCGCAATCGGTAAGTTGAGAGGGAAGGTCATTAGCGTGCCTTGATGTTCATTTCGTCAACGACGACCGAATAGACAACAAAGTACGAATCATCTAGCCCGACCAGCTTTAACTCGGTTTCAAATTGGGTGGCCTTGTCATCGTCTTGGGTGGACGGGCGGGCGCTGTCAGTCTGTTCGAGTTTGCTTGTCATGCCGTGATGCTCAAATACTTTGACCATCCGGCGGGCGGCGGGTTCTGGCATGATCCCCAGCTGCCCCTCACCGGACTGAAGCAGGTCGAACAACGGTTGTTGGCGGTTGATGTCCTCTGCTAGATCGCGCCAGGGGCCGAACGTCGCGCTGTAGGCCGCCTGAATATCTAGCACCAACTCGTTTGCGTCGGTTGGTGTACCTTTAAAGTCGATTGCATAGCGGGCGGCATTGTGATGATAGAGGATCGGGTGTTGGGCGGCGATGAACAAGTTACCGAACATGCCCAACGAGGCGCGATGCTCTTTGACCCCCAGCAGCCGCATGATGTAGGCTTGGCCATCGCGCAGGCCGTTTGCTTCGGCATCGACCCACGCGGTTTGTACGATCAGGTTCAGTTCTTCCGGCGTGCCGCCGATCTGCATCATTAGCAGCACCCCGATATGGTCCTCCGCCTGTAGAAAGTCTAACAATTCCTGTGTTTTTGGCACGAGTTAGCTACCCTCCGTCCAGGTTTCCCGTAAAAAATCGACTGCCGGATGGCCGGCATCTTGCGCCAATTGGAGGGCCTGTTCGACATTGTAGGGCAGGTTATAAAACGCAACGTCTGCCGTTCCATTTGCCAGCGTGATGATCGCATATTGGGCGTGGCCTGGCTGCTGGAAGCTCATCCCGACACTGCCGGGGTTTACCAGCATCACCGAGCCTAGATCGCGTTGAAGTTGCTGGTGGATATGCCCATAAACACCCAGTTTTAGCGGGCGGTCTAGCACGGAGTCGAGCGCCTCTTCGTCGGGCGTGGCTGGGGTGATGTTATATTCATCATCCCCTGGGATAGCGTGATAGCCCATCACATAACCATAATCGGGGATGGTTTCGCCAAGCTCTTTGCCGATCAAGCCGCTGAGGTAGACGTAATTCTCCCAGGAAAGCCGCCCTTGTGACCACCCAAACACCGCGTTATCCGCCCGCACGATGCGCTGATGGGCGGCATAGTCATTTGCTTCTTTTACGACCGGGCGAGCCATGCGCGTATTGTTCACCAGGTAGCGATCCGTATTGCCGCCGATCACCTTGAAATGCTCTTTATCCGCCTCGTGGCGCTCTCGGATGACGGTTGTACAAACGTCGGGTTGGGGGCCGTGTGCGGCCAGGTCCCCTAGTACCCAGGTCATATCGACATCATCGCGAGCGTCTAGGTCCTTGAGTACCACATCTAGCGCGGTCCAATTCCCGTGAATATCGGCAAGTACAGCCAGTTTCATTTGTTAGGTGGCTCCCGTGTTGTTTGCGAGTAGAGTTTCATTCTAGCGCATATGATACCAGAACGCGCCCGCTGTTCATCAATTACTAGGGCGATTGCCTAGTCGAGTTTTCACAGCTAAAGTTTTGGTTAAGTTTTGTAACTACTCGGGTACTAAACACATCTTACGGTATCGCACCCGCCCTCACCCCCTAAATCCCCCTCTCCCACAGCTTCGCGGGGAGAGGGGGACTTCTCAT
This sequence comes from Anaerolineae bacterium, assembly GCA_034437355.1. Taxonomy (GTDB): domain Bacteria; phylum Chloroflexota; class Anaerolineae; order Aggregatilineales; family Phototrophicaceae; genus DAOTTY01. The sequence continues at coordinate 5,435 of DAOTUA010000193.1, forward strand.
CGCGTGATTTAGCCCCTCTCCCAGTGCCAAAGGCACGTTTGG
>DAOTUA010000194.1:0-40186 GCA_034437355.1 Anaerolineae bacterium
GGAGAGGGGCTAAATCACGCGATGAGAAGTCCCCCTCTCCCCGCGAAGCTGTGGGAGAGGGGGATTTAGGGGGTGAGGGCGGGTGCGATACCGTAAGATGTGTTTAGTACCTGAGTAGTTACAAAAAAACGGTCATTGTCGGGGTTCAGCGTCTTGAATGAGATCAAAATTTCAAATGTCAACACAACCTGGCAATCAAGGTCTAATATATGTCCGTGATCGTTCTGGTTTCGATGACAGCATCCGATACAATAGGGGTCTATCTTTCTCATAACAGGTGAATCTATCATGCCAGATAAAACCAAACGTGATGTTGTCATTTTGTCGGCGGCCCGTACCCCGCAGGGACGTTTCCTGGGGGGGCTGGCGTCACAGTCGGCGGCGGAACTTGGGCAGGTGGCGGTTCGGGCCGCTGTGGGGCGAAGCGGTATCCGGGCGGAGGATGTTCACGAGGTTATCCTGGGGAATGTGGTTAGCGCCGGGGTGGGGCAGGCACTCCCCCGGCAGGTGAGCATGGGGGCTGGGATGCCGGAGACGGTCGGCGGGGTGGCGATCAATAAAGTGTGTGGAAGTGGGCTAAAAGCGGTCATGATAGCGGCCAGCAGTATCAAAGCTGATGATGGCGATCTGTATGTGGCGGGTGGGACGGAAAGCATGAGCCGCGCCCCTTACCTGAACGATAGCGCTCGTTCTGGTAACAAGTATGGGCATATCCAATTGCGCGACGCGCTCCAACAGGATGGGCTGTGGTGTAGCATTTGTGATTGGACGATGGGCGATGCTGCCGAATTCATCGCGGAACAATTGGGCATCGCCCGCCAGGATATGGATGAGTTTTCTTACAGCAGCCACATGAAAGCCCACCGTGCAACCGAAGATGGTAAGTTCATGGCGGAGATCGCCCCGGTTAGCATCAAAACACGCAAAGGCGAGACGACCATCAGCACCGATGAGCCGATCCGTGCAGATACAACGGTCGATGTTCTCGGCAAGCTGCGGCCCGCCTTTAAACCGGGCGGGGTTGTGACCGCTGGCAACGCTCCCGGCCTGAACGACGGAGCCGCCGCGCTTGTGGTTAGCAGCCGTGAGTACGCCGAGCGTAACGGACACGCTCCGCTAGCGCGTGTGGTGGGGTATGGGCACGCCGCACTAGACCCAGCCTGGATTTTTTATGCGCCGGTTAAGGCGATCCCGATAGCACTAGAGCGTGCCGGGTGGACGGTAGACGATGTTGATCTATTTGAAATCAATGAGGCGTTTTCTTCTCAGGTCTTGGCTGATGTTAAGGGGCTTGCTAAAGATGGTTACCCGGTCCCGATGGATAAAGTCAACGTGAACGGGGGCGCAATTGCGTTGGGGCATCCGCTTGGCGCGAGTGGGGCGCGGGTGTTGGTGACGTTGATCCACGCGCTGCAAGATCGCGGCCTTAGGCGTGGCCTGGCGGCGCTGTGCCTGGGTGGTGGGGAGGCGGTCGCGTTAGCGGTTGAGCTAGAATAATTTGTAAGGCTCAAGGGCTTCACACCCGAACCCGCCCAGTCAGTGAACTAACAGTTATCCAACCAAAATTAACCGTAAATAGAATTGAGTTTATTGAACTTTCCCGCATACAATTGACATAGGCAAAATAACGAAATCTAACGGTCTGGGGTCAGGTTATGTTGGCAAGCATCTACGCAGATTCATTTTACATCTCAACCTATATTTTAGGGTTGGCGTGGGTGGTCATGTCGTTATCGGTGGTACTGGTCAACAAACGTCGGCGGAACTTGCCTTTTTATTACACGCCGGTTGTCGGATGGCGTCCCGGTAACCCGGATGACCCAGAAACCTTGCTTGGTGCGGAAAGCTACATGGAGTCGTTTCGACCGGTAGCCGAGCGTGAAACGTTGACCGTTGCGCCGGACCTTATGCCAGACATCCCCGCCGAGTGGAAACTCCAGCCACAAAAGGCGGAACCGGATCAGATCGTGATTCATATTGAGCCTGACGGTGCGCCGACCTCACAACAGCGTAATATCCAGCGCATTATCGACCATCTGAAATCTACATCAGAAAGTACGGCCCAGGCTGCTAGCTAACGCATTGAGAATCCCATCCTGGCTTTAGCTGTTGTATACTCCCCGCGTTTTGAGTGAATGCTAGGCTAAACGATGAGACAGGACAACGATAAGGCGCTGCCCATCGGCGGGATGATTGCTGCTGGGGCGGGGATTGCAATAACGGCGATTCTGTTATTTGGTGGGCTGTGGCTGGGGTTGGGGTTGTTGGGTGCAAGTGATGCGGCTCGTTTGGTGGCGGCAGTATGTGCGCCGCCGGCTATTCTGACGGTCGTTGTGCTTGCGATCTATCTCAAGCGCCGTGATCTAATAGACGGCTCGTAGGCGATAGACAACCACGGCAGGGCGTAGCTCCCCGGCAATGGTTAATTGCGGCGTGGCGATTTCTTCCGTATGAAACCCGATGCGCTGCGCCTGCTGGGTGACGGTGTGAATCGTGTGGGGGTAATGTTCGACAGCATACGTCCGGTTGTTGGCCCCGGTGAAAGTGCGCTGGCCGCCGGCGGCGAACAGTTGCGGGTGAAAGTCGCTAATGAGCGCCAGGCCGTTCACATCTAGGATGCGGTGAATCTCTTTAAGAACGGGGGTTATATCCGGTACATGCCCGATGGCTAACGCGCAAATGACATGCGACGCATAGCTCGCTGGCAGTGGGATCGCTGTTATATCCGCCTGCACGAACGGGACTCCCCCCACCCCGGCACGGAGCATAGCGGGGCTGTTATCCAGGCCGATAACGTGGCGGGCACCCTGCGCCTGGGCGATGCGGCTGTAACGCCCGGTTCCACAGGCGAGGTCGATCACGATGCGATCACGCATATCTGGCAGTAAGCGCAGCATGGCGTCTTGTTCGGCCTGCATTAGCGGGTTGTGGGCAAACGGAGGATAATGCTTGGCCCACTGTGAATAAGCGGCCCAGCTACTTAGTATGGGGGTTTTTGTGCGCTTTCGACGGCGCATTACAACCGGGCCAATGCACGCGGACCTTTATAGAGTGGGCACACACACCGATCACACTCTGCCCGTTGCCCGTTACGATAGGCCTGCCGCATGGCAATTGCTGCCGGGGTATTCAGCGCCGCCCGTAGCCCATCCGCCCCGATCTGGCCGACTTCTGGCAGGAAATAGCACGGGCGTATTGTCCCATCGACTTCGATGACGGTTGAAATGTGTGGCGCATTACAACGCGGCCCGTCAAATGTCGTTTGTCCGTTTACGGCCCGGAAGTACCTTAGCATCTGCCGTAACTTGTGGGGAGATTCGGCGATCCGCCCGGCTTGGAAGGCGTGATCGTAATCGCGTTCGATCTCATCGAAAATGTGGGCCAGGGCGTCGATGTCGTCGTGTGCGAGGGCGGGAGAGTGCATTTGTTGCGGTTGATAAACCAGCCGATCTCCGAAAGCGATGTTGCTGCCCACATCTACTGCCAAAAAGCTAATCTGGTTCACGTCGGCGGCTAGCGCCCGTTGGATAATGCCTGGAAGTTCGGTGTAGTTGTCACGTTGAACGGTGGTGCGGGTGGTGACGCTTAGCCCGGCCTCGCGTGCCGCCCGGATACCATCGATCACTTGCTCCAGGCCATCTACGCCCCGGATACGCGCATAGGTTGCCGGGGTTGCCGCATCCAGGCTGACGATCACTTCGTCAAGACTGCCGGCGGCCCGGTGAATTTGCCGCCGGAGTAACAGCGCGTTTGTCAACAACATGACATAGATACCGCGCTCTCGGAATCGCCGCCCGATGTCATCCCATTGGGGGTGCTGCATGGCCTCTCCGCCACTGAGTAATACCCAGCGAACATCAAGCTCAGCCGCCGCTGCGACCAGTTCGTCTACCAGTGTTAATGCCATATTACGCCGGGGGCTACGCCAGATGTCACACATTGCGCAACGGCTGTTACAGCCATCCGTGAGGTAGAGGACTAATAGGGGGAGTGTATGAAGTTTATCGCCTAGTAAGTTGGTCAGGTGTTTAAGTGCCATATTTTGATTATATCTATTTTGTATGCTTTTCCAAATTGGTGGGGTAAATAGTCGCAAGAGTGCGCTGTAATATGATAGAATGCCAACAACGTAAACGTCGTTAGCCCAACGTAAAGACATTCACTATGCCAAATCCTGACTTTATACAATCTGGCCCTGGGCCTCGTATTGCCTTTTTTGCGGATGTCGAGGTGCAGACACTCGCGGAAACACTGGTGGCGCTGGCAAATACAGAAGGCGGAACGGTTGCGATTGGCGTGGATGAGGACGGGACGCCTGTCAAAGCGAAGATGAGCCGCGAGAAGCTCGAGCAGGCATTGGAGGATGTGGAGACGATCTGCAACCCGCCGGTGGTGGTCGGCAATTTAGAACAAAGCGAGACCGACAAAGGCACCGTGTATAACCTGCGTGTGCCGCGTAGTATCGAACTCCACGCGCTGACGGATGGACGGGTGTTGATCCGTAGTGGGGATAAAAATCGTCCGCTGGGTGGGCAAGAGATTTTGAAACTTGCTAGCGCCAAGAATACGGGTGATTTTGAATCGGAGGTGGTGCCTGGTGCCACCCGCACGGACTTCAGCGATAAGATGGTGGAAGAATACCTGCAAAAACGTTCCGAGCGCACGAAACGCCCGGTCGGGGATGATGAACACGAGTTACTGAAAGAAATTGCTGCGGTCGATACGGATAAAAACGCGACGATGAGTGGTATTCTGTTGTTTAGTGAGTATCCGCAACAGTGGTTGCCGCAGTCTAGCGTGGTGTTTGTCAAGTTTGTGGGGACGACCCCACGCGGTGAAAACGGGCTGGCCGGGTACACCCGGCGCGAAGAACTGACGGGGCCATTACCGCGCCTGATTGAAAGTGCGTGGAACCTGATTTGGAGTGAGATGGCTGTCAGCGCGGTGGTAAAGGGCCTGGAACGCGAAGAAACAACGGAGTACCCACAGTTTGCTGTGCGTGAGGCGATTGTGAATGCGGTGTGCCACCGAGATTACCGCTTGAAAGGGCGTCGCATCGAAATTCGCATGTATTCGGATCGGCTCGAAGTGATTTCGCCGGGGGGCTTACCGGGGTTTATCACTGTGGAGAATATTAAAGACGAACACTTTAGCCGTAACCCGCGCATTGTGAATGGGCTGTTTCAGTGGGGGTATATCGAAGAACTTGGGCTAGGGATCGACCGGATGATAGAAGTGATGGCAAAAGCGGGGCATAAGCCGCCGAGCTTCGATGCGCGGCCTTATAGTTTTGCTGTCACGTTGTTTAATCAGCGCCAAAAGCAGGAAACGCCGCAGTGGGTACGAAATACCAATCATCGACAGTCTAAGGCGCTGGAATATATTCGCAACAATGGGTCTATCACCAACCGCGAGTATCGCGCATTGTGTGAGGGGGTGTCTGCGGAAACACTGCGCTTAGACCTAGCGGATATGGTCGATAAGGGTATTCTTGTCAAGTTGGGGTCCAAAAAGGGCACGTACTACATTCTGAAATAGACTGGACGAGCCAATGAACTCGGTAACAGGTACGTTTCTTATTCTGATTGCACTAACAACGCTAGTCATTTTGCTGATGTATGCGATTGTACGCCGTAAACGGCTCAAGACGGGCGGTTGGTGGTTACCGTCGGTGTTGGTGGTGGCGGCAGGGGCGGCCAGTAGTTACCTACTCCCCCCATTTGAAGCCGGGCCACTGGGCCAACAGCAGGTTCAGGTGTTGGCGCAGATGATCGCGTTGGTCGTGTTTAGTGGGTTGATCACACGCGACCTGGCAGGCCAACGCTGGCGATGGGTCGTGGGGGGTGGTGGGCTATGGCTGGGGCTGATGCTGGTGTTAGCGTTGGTGGGGCGACCGCCTATGTATGGTGTAGCGGGGTGGATCAACCAGGCCATCATGATGATGCTACCCTCGGAGTTAACGCTTATTGCGGGTTTCGTGGGGTTGACACTGGCTTTGTTGGTGACGGCTTTCACTGTGTTTTATGTGACCCCGCTGCCGGAAGTATCTAACCGGGCGTTGTTTTGGGTGTTTAATATCACGCTGATGTTAACCGGGTTTACGTTGGCGGTTAGTGGGACGGAAATCCTGATCGTGGTTGGGTTAAGCGTGATGACCCTCAGCTATATTGCGACGACCTATGCTCAGGTTTCTTATCGTGTGTTCGACATCCGTAATGTATTGGGGTTGGTGTTACGCCTGATTGTGCTTATTACGGCGACGGCTATTGCGCTTTTTACTGCTTTGTACATCATTGACCGCTTACAACTCGAAAATCCGGTAGAGCGAACCTTGTTGGCGGGGACGCTAGCGATTGTGATTGCAGCCATGTATACGCCGATCCGCGAATTGGTTAACGAGATTATCAATTTTTTCATTGTCGGGCAAAAAACCGATGCTATCGAAGCTACCAAACGTTATAGCCATGAGGTTTCGCGGGCGATGGAGATTAACGATCTTGTCGAGATCGCTACGCGGACGTTAAACGCGGTCTTACGTGTTAAAAAGTCCGGGATGTTATTGGTGAGTAACACCGATGAAAACATGATCGAGCTGGTGGTGGTGAAAGGGGGCGGCTTCAGTGGGGTGGCCCGGACCGACGTTCGCGTGCCGGTGACTAGCCCGTTTTATCAGCGTGTTGCCAGCCAACAGGCCCCATTATCGCAATTTGACCTGGAATTTAACCCGGATTACCGGGGTATAACCGCAGAAGAACGGGCTTTCTTTCGGTCGTTAGAAGTGAGCGCGTATGCCCCAATCATCATGGATCGGGCGTTGATCGGGTTGTTGGCGTGTGGGACTAAGGTTAACGATGCGCCTATTTATCAGGATGACCTGGCGCTGCTGGTGGCACTAGCCAACCAGACCGGCGTCGCTTTGCGTAATACGCGCCTCGTGGCGGACCTGCGCCATTTGAACCGCAGTATGCAGGCGCTCAATCAGAACCTTGGCACCGCTAATGAACGTATGGGCAAGCTGGACTCGGTAAAAACCGACTTTGTGACCATCGCTAGCCACGAACTGCGTACCCCGTTGGCGCAGGTGCGCGGTTATACCGACATCATCGACGCGCTTAACGACCAGGGGATGCTCGACCAGGACCAGACACGCGGCTTGGTTACGAATTTGCGTAAAGCGACCGAGCGTATGGAAGAATTGATCTCCGCTATGTTGGATGTGTCTCAATTAGATGTTAACGCGATGGACCTTCGTTTCACGCAGACCTCACCGGAAAGTGTGCTGCGAATGGCTATCGAGCCGTTAACTGACCCGATCAAACAGCGGAAACTGACGCTTTCCGCGAGGGGTTTACGTGGGTTGCCAACAATTGAGGCTGATATGCAACGGATGGTGCAGGCTTTCCGCAATATCATCACCAATGCGATTAAGTTTACGCCAGATGGTGGGCGGATCGACATTACCGCTAGCCATCATACCGCCGATGCTACTAGCGGGGAATACGTACTAATTGCAATTAAGGATACTGGGATTGGTGTGGGGGAAGATGATATACCGTTGATCTTCAATAAGTTTTATCGTGCCGCGGACCCCGGCTTACATTCTACTGGGACGTATAAGTTTATGGGGGCTGGCCCTGGCCTGGGGTTGACAATCGCTAAGGGTGTGATTGATGGTCATGGTGGGCGTATCTGGGTAGAAAGCCCTGGTCATGACCCGCAAGCGTTACCTGGCACAACGTTTTACGTGCAGTTGCCGCTTGTGCCGCCTAAACATGCTCGTCGTGTTTTGCCATTTGAACAACAACAGCGTGCCGATAAAGCGGCTGCTGCTAATGTGGATAGCCGCCGCGCCACCACCGAAATGATTGCTGTTACCAACGCGGATGGGCCGCGTTAACGCTAGCGGGCGGCGGTGTCGGCTTGCATCCGGGTGGTGGCAGCGGTGACAAACGCTTTGAACAGTTTATCGGCGCTGTCTTGGTGGTTAACCAGGTCTTCTGGGTGCCATTGCACGCTCAAGACAAATGTTTTACCCGGCATTTCTACGGCTTCGACTATGCCGTCTGCCGCACGAGCGATGATGCGGAGTTGGTCGCTCACACGCTGGACGGCCTGATGGTGCAGGCTGTTAACCGCGACGTGGGTTTCTCCGAAAATGTGGGCCAGCGTGCTATCTGCGTCTATCTCAACGTTGTGTGTGGTATCGGTGCGGGGTTGCTCGAAGCGCACATCGTGTTTGATGTCTGTTTTAACGTGTGTTTCAATATCCTGCACGAGTTGCCCACCAAGTGCTACATTGAGAACCTGATGGCCCCGGCAAATGCCCAGGACGGGTACATCGTCGTTAACCGCCCACTTTGCGAGCTGAATCTCGACTTCGTCGCGTTGGCGGTCTACTTCGTTCGTCAACTTATCGCGCTCGGCTTGGTAGAAGGCTGGGTCAATATCCCCACCACCAGGGAGCAGCAGGCCATCCAAGCGTTCATAGATGGCACGGTTCACGTCATCAGGCATCCCTACGGGTATAAAAACTGGTAATCCACCGGCTTTTACAATGGCGTCGGCGTTGGCGGCGTATCCTTTGTGATAGCGCCAACCGTATTGATTGACATATTTTGAGGTTGTAATGCCGATGAGTGGCTGCATGGGTTAATTTTTCTCTTTCAACCGGGCAGATTTCCCACGACGATTGCGCATGTAATACAACTGTGCCTGGCGGACTTTACCTTGGCGCAAGACCTCAATTTTCTCGATGCGGGGGCTGCGCATGAGGAATGTACGCTCTACCGCTATGCCGTGGCTGGCGATTCGCCGTACCGTGAAATTCTCGTTATTTTTGCTAGAACTATCGCCTTTGCGCATCCGAATGACCATCCCCTGGAAAACCTGGATACGCTCGCGATCGCCTTCAACGATCCGCACATGGACTTTTACCGTCGCCCCCGGACCAAATTCCGGGAAATCGCGGTCTTCAACTTCGAGAGACCTGATCAACTCTTGGTTCACCGCTTGTTCCTTTCTGTTAGACTAAAAATACGCCCGAAGGCGCATCGCAGCATTGATTGTTACAATTTTCAGTATTATACACACCCCACCGAGGCCCAACAAGCCTGACTCTATCGCAGCCGATGGCGGGCGGCTTTTATCAGCCCGCAGATCGCGGTTGTGTTGAAAATTTCGCCACGGTCGATCATCGCCAACGCCTGTTCAAATGGCACGCGGAACTGCTCAATAAATTCGTCCTCATCGCCGGTTGCTGGGGCGGCTTCTAACCCTTGCCCCAGGAAGAGATGGATGTATTCTGTGCTGTACCCTGGCGCGACAAACCACCCGCCAATACGGACCATCTGCCGGGCGCGATAGCCGGTTTCTTCTTGTAGTTCGCGGGTGGCTGCTGCGGTTAAGTCGTCTTGTTCGCCTGGTTCTAATGTGCCGGCGGGTAGTTCGATCATCACCTGCCCGGCCCCAAGCCGGAATTGCCGGATAAGCAGCACGTGGTCATCGGCATCTAGGGCAACGATAGCAACTGCCCCTGGATGTTGGATCAGTTCGCGTTTGCCGGTTTTTCCATCGGGTAAACGCACATCGTGGACATTCAGGTTTACAACCCGGCCCTGGTAGATATGTTGCGTGTGGGTGATTGTTTCTTCTAACATAGCTTGTCGCCCCATCTCCAAACAAAAACGGGGTGGTTGTGGGCCACCCCATTTGTGACTTAATGCGCGCGTTCGCTACGGGATGACTAATTCGGTATTGAAGTCGATATTGTCGTAATTGGCGATCCCGTTTATCGAAGCGATAGCATCCATGGTCACGCCGTACAGCAGTGAAATTTCGTAGAGGGTTTGGCCTTGTTCGACCACATGCACCCGGCTGCCAGCAGTGGGGCCACCCGTTTGTGCCCCTGTGGTTGTTCCGTCATTGAAACCGGTATTGGCACCTGTCCCACCAGGGCAGATGACCGATGTACCCCAGGTGTTACACTCGGTGGAGGTGGGCTGGCCGGTGTCGGGGTTCCCGGTTGCGCCACCCGTCCCAAAAGTATTTGGGTTGGGGGTGCTGGTGGCAGGCGGGCGTGCCCCGGTTGTGCCGCACCCTGGGATCGTCAGCATTTGCCCGACGCGGATCAAATTGGGGTTGACGATGCCGCTGGCTTGGGCGATCTGATTGACGGTGACGCCATATGCGAGCGATAAGCGATATAAAGAGCTATCTTGCGCTTTCACCTCGTGGATGCAATTTTGCCCGGCAATAATCGGGTCCGGTGTTGCGGTGGTGATGACCCCTTGCCCATTACCGAAGGGGGTTTCGGTGATAGCGGGGATTTCCGTTGCACCGAACATAGCATTGGCGGTGGAGGTCAGCACAAAGGATTGTGTACTGGTGGCCCCGGCAATAATGGCCGTTGCCGTCAACTGCGAACCGCTAATCTGTGCGTTGCCGAAATTGGGGTCTTCGGTGGCGGTCACAAGTGGGTTGGTGTCATCCTGGGCCACGAGAGTTAGTTCGTTCTGGGCGATGAACGCGCTTTCGGCATCGGTGGGGGTGGGGGTTGGCGTGTCGGTATTGGTGGGCAGGTCGGTCAGTTCGGCTACGGCGGATGTTTCGGTGGGTAGTGTTGTCGGTTGGGGTGTTTGGGTTGGGGGTGGGGTATTCGTCCAGGTCGCATTTGCACCGACTTGCTCTGGCGCGGTTTCGTCGCTGGCAGGCTGCACACAGCTTGCCAAACTTAACGCCAGGGTGATGATGAGGACGATACCGGACCAACGGATTGTTTGCATCGGGTTTCTACTCCTTAAAACGGCGGCTATCACACCGAATATGTTCTTAGGAAGTCTATCACTTGGTTTGTGGATAAGCAAATTGTGGTTTCGGATTGGCCGAGCTTTTACAAAAGCTTGTAGGGAATGGGGTTAAACAAATGGGAGTTGAATCGTAATGAGAGTATATGCTTCGGGGATACTTTCGATCTCGAATAAGCCGTCATGAACTTCTGTCATGCGGTAGGCGATAATCAGGCCAAAGCCTAAACCTTGTTGCTCGAAGAAGGCTCGCTCGAATTGCATGTAAGCCCCGATAGATTCGATTTGTTCCGGTTTCATGCCCCAGCCCTTATCATGGATTTTGATCATCAGGTGTGTTTGTTGGGGCGTGACTTCGACTTGTACGGGTTGGCCTTCGGGTGAGAACTTGAACGCATTATCGGTGACTTCTTTAACGATGCGGGCGAAATTGTCTGGGTCGATGCGGATGGCACGATCAATGGATGGGATGTTAACGTGTAGGTCGGTTTCTCGGTGGTAGTCGATGGCCTTTTGCCGGACTTCCTGTTCGATCACCAGGGCCGGGTAGTCGGTGCGCCCATCTTGCAACATATCGCGTCGTCTTACATCGGAGCGCATTAATTCCAGGTTGGCGTAGATCACGTAATTTTCGATGAGTCGATACAACCGATAGGCTGAACTGTTGATCTGCGTTGCTATTTTGACGGCTTTTGCCTGGCTGAGCTGTTCATAGTCGGTCATCATAATTTCGGAAAAGCCCAGAATTGCATTCAGCGGGGTACGTAGTTCGTGGGGTAAGGCTAAGGCAATGCTGTTGCGGAGTGCATCCAGTTTGCGATCGGTTTCTTCAAGATTGTTTTGACGGCGTTCAAGCCGAGCATGAACCGATGTGATTAATTCGGTGGCGGTGAAGGGTTTGGTCAGGTAATCATCGGCCCCCAACTTCATCCCTTCGCGCATCTCGTCGCGTCCGGTCCGTGCAGTAAGGAAGATGAATGGGATATTCATGGTTTTTATTGTGCTGCGAATATGATGCAGCACGCCGTACCCGTCCATTATTGGCATACGCACATCGCAAACGATCAAGTCTGGTAGCTCATGTAATGCCTGTTCAATGCCGTGTTCGCCGTTAACGGCGGTGACGACCTCAAACCCTTCTAACAATAACATTTCACTGATGTCTTCTAGCAATTCTTGTGAGTCTTCTATAACCAGTATTTTTGCGGACATAAGGTTGTAAACACCTATCTACCTATTTTGTTTGAGAAGTTGAGTGCCTCGAATTATACGCAGCAGGGAAACTTTAACACACAAAACCAGAAAATGGTAAAATATCTATGTGGGCTGTAGGGCTTTTGCAAAATTACATGGCCGACTATTGGGCGCTGCCTAAACCCGTCACTTTTTGAAAAAAGTAAACAAAAACTTATCATTTCGGATGCAAAGCGCCCGAAAACACGGTTTCAAAGGGTGCAAACCCTTTGCAGGGGGCGGGGACAGCGTCCCCGCGCTATGAAAACTCGACTTTGCAATAGCCCTGATGTGGGCTGGACGTTATCACCAAAAGACGAACAGAATCACTATACCGACGATGATCCGATACCAGCCAAACACGACAAAGCTGTGTTGCGAAATATAGCGCAACAACCAACCGATAGATAACCAGGCCACCACCCCAGATACGAGCGTCCCGATGAGTAGGTTCACGATTCCGGCTGTGTTTAGCAGGGCAATATCGCGCAGCAAGATATAAAGTGTCGCAGCGCCTAACGTTGGCAGGGCCAGATAGAAGGAAAACTGGGTCGCAACCTGTCGGTTTAGCCCGACGATCACGCCGCCGACAATCGACGCCCCAGACCGGGATACACCGGGCACGAGCGCCAACGTTTGGAAGAGGCCAATTGCTAACGCCTGCCACCAGCTTACATCTGTCAGGGCCATTTCTGTTGGGCGATTGGCTGCTATCCCGGCCCATTCGATGATGAGAAACACCACCCCACCGACGATGAGTGCAATCGCTATCGGCACGGGGGCGAACAGGACCGTCTCTATCGCGTCATCAAACAGCAACCCAAACACTGCCGCCGGGATGAACGCCACCACAACGCCCACCCATAAGCGTTGGACCTGTTCATCTTGGCGGATGGTCCGCACCTGCTGGAATAAGTCTGCCCAGTAGAACGCCAGCACGGCTAGCACCGCTCCCAGTTGGATGACGATCTCAAACGTGTTTTTCAGGCTGTCTGGCAGGCCGATTAACTCTCCGACGACGATCAGATGCCCAGTTGACGAGATCGGCAAAAACTCCGTGATGCCTTCAACAACGCCCATTACAACCGCGATGAACCAATCTGGCATGAGGTTATGTCCTTTCTAAAGCTGATGAGCTATCCACAGCCCAAGCAGCACCCCCAATAAGCAAACGACATTGGTCAGAACCCAATATCCGATAGCTGTAGCCCAGCCATCAGTTGCTACTAGCTGCACAGTTTCGTTGGCAAATGTGGAGAAGGTGGTGTATGCGCCGAAGAAACCAGTCCCGACGACCAACAAGACCGCATCGGGTACGTTTGCGCGGCTCGCTGTCCATGTGATCAGAACGGCTAATAGCACTGATCCGGTAAAATTGACGGCGAATGTCCCGTAGTGCGTCCCGCCCCCCGGCAGCAACCGAGGGAACCCGACCGATACGAAATAGCGTGCCATCGACCCGAAAAAACCGCCCGTCCCCACCAGCAACAAATTTCGGATTTCCACTATACCCAACTCCTACCAATGTGTTTGCGACAGAACCGGCAGTGTAGCGCAATTCGACCGCAAAACAAAGGATCACAGTATACGTTCTATGTGAAATTCAAAATGTGTCAGGTTTGGTAGGGTTTCACCCCACACCCACCACTTTTCCTGGGAAAAAGTGTAACGACTCAGCCCTCACCCCAAACCCCTCTCCCAAACGTGTCTTTGGCACTGGGAGAGGGGCTAAATCACGCGATGCGAACCCTGCGAAGCGGTGGGAGAAGGGGGCTTGACACTCACATGCAAAGCACAAACAGCCATGCCTGCCGAAGTTTGTCTTCTCTCTACCCTTGTGGGACCGAGGGTGAGGGCCAAACGCCACGCACTTGCCTTAACTTGATGCCTATGGAATGGGTGGGGGATTCAAGCAGGCTATCTGAGTCGTTACGTTTTTGCAGAGTCGGGTTTTGTAGGGCAGCAGGAGGCTATCCGCATGGGGCCGTCATGTTAGTGGTTTAAGGGCGAGAACTTCATACACATGGGCGGGTTGTTTACGGTTGCGCATCGGTAGATCGCCCAGTTTTCGGGCATCCAAGGCTCCGCCCAACTGTTGGACCACCGTTTGTTCGACCAGGATTTGACCCGGTTTAGCGTTTTCTTGCATACGCTTTGCCAGGTTGACGACATCGCCAACGGCAGTGTAATTGAGGGCGCGTTCGGTCCCAATATAGCCGACCACTGCTTCGCCGACATTGACCCCAATACTGTAGGATAAGCCGTATCCTTTGCGTTTGTTGAGGTCTTGTGCCGCTTTGAGCAGGGCCAAACCGGTATCAACAGCCAGGTGAACATGATCCGGTTGGTTTTCTGGCGCGTTAAAAATTGCCATGAGGCCATCGCCAAAAAATTTATCTAGCGTGCCCTCCCAGGCCAAGACCAGTTCGGCGGCGAGGCTGAGATAATCGTTTAACATTTCCATGACCTGCTCTGGTGGCGATTGCTCGCTCCAGGCGGTGTAGCCGCGAATATCGGCAAACAAGATGGTAACTTGCTGTCGGTTACCGCCAAGGTGGAGATCATCGGGGTTGGCTAGCGCCCGCTGAACCACGGATGGCGCGACAAAACGCTCGAACGTGCTGCGAATCTCTTGTTTTTCTTGTTCGTTACTCTGCTTGATGGCGGCGACATGCCTAGAATTTTCAACGGCGATGGCGGCGTAATCGCTAAGCGCACTCAACATCGAAATATCATTACGGCTTAGATCGCGGACCTGCTCAGACACATTGGCCACCATCAAAACACCGATAGCCTGCCCTCGCAATACCAGCGGCACATAAGCCGCGTTCAAGGGTTTGTGTTTGTAATCGCCATATTGTGCTTGTTTGGCGACGGTGCCTTTGCCACTCGCCAGCACATGCAAAGCCGCCGGATCATCAACAATGTAATCGACCATTTGTGGGCGGGGGTTCCCCTGGCGTTTCTCTGCTCGGCAGTGTAGCTGATCTCCGTGAGCCAGCATTAGCCGGGCCTCATCCGCTTCGGTGATTTCTAAGGCCGACTCGATGATCTGCGGCAGTAATTTAGGTAGGCCAGCGGTCGATGCGACGGTTTTACCCACTTGATAGAGTGTGTTGAGTTCTTGCACGCGGCGATGCAGTTCACGGTTGGCCTGGAGCAGACGCTCGGTGAGGGCGTCTTTTTCTTTTCGCATCCGTACTTCACTGAGACAGCGATTGATGGAGGCGAGCATTTCTTCGGCGGTATAAGGTTTTCGGAGGTAGTCTTTTACGCCCATGCGAAACATTTCGATGGCGATTTCTTCTGACCCGTGAAACGTCATCAGCAAAACCGGGATGTCTAAGCCGCGCTCGTTCATCGCCATTAGCATTTCTCGACCGTTCATTTTCGGCATTTGCAAGTCCAGTAAAATCAGGTCGGGTTCATGTTTGGTAGCGAGCTTGAACCCCTCGTGCCCGTTGCTAGCTGTCATTGCCTGGAAATCGTTGGGTTGCAGGATATGTTCAACGATAAAGTCGAGATTTTCGGGCGTGTCGTCAACGACGAGAATCGTTTCACTTGCCAAAATACACCTCTGTAAAACCGTACACGATCAATTAGGTAGTGAGCCACGCCTTAATTATAGATCAGCTTTGTGTTTATGCGACTGCCAGACGCAAAGGCAATCTTGATCTGGTTTATGGATTTTGAATCTATTGCTTACATGGTATTTACACGGCTTGCATATGATGCCACTAAATGATCTACGATAAATCAGATAGAAGCAAGGAGCTAACTATGCAAAAGATTTTACAGATAGCCTCTCAGCGCGTCGGGCGTGTTGCGGTCGTCGCGGTGATGCTGGGGTTGTTGATAGTTGGGGGGATCGCCGCCCCCACGATGGCTCAAACCGAAACCCAGGTAGGTAACCCCTTCACCGATATTTACGAGCAGGTCAGCCCGTCGGTAGTGTCGATTAGTGTGGTTGGGCGTCGTCCACCAAGCGGTATCAATAGCCCGGATGAAACTATCGTAGGTGGTGGGACCGGTTTTGTATATGACAGAGAAGGGCACATTGTGACCAACAACCACGTTGTCGAAAATGCAACCGAGATCGAAATCAGTTTTGTAGATGGGACGCTGGCTCGTGCCGATATTATCGGCCTGGACCCGGATAGCGACCTGGCAGTGTTGAAAGTAGACCTACCACAAGATGCTTTAGCCGACCTGCAACCCGTCGCATTTGCGGATTCTAGTCAGGTGCAGATCGGGCAGACCGCAATTGCCATCGGTAGCCCGTTCGGGCAACGTTGGACGCTGACGACTGGGATTATCAGCGCCATCGACCGCAGCATCAGCGGCCTGACGAATTTCTCTATTGGTGGGGTGATCCAAACCGACGCCGCCATCAACCCGGGGAACAGTGGCGGCCCGCTGTTGGATGTCAACGGCCATGTGATCGGCGTCAACTCGCAGATTATCAGCAGCAGCCGTAGTAACTCCGGGATTGGGTTTGCGATTCCCGGTAACTTAGCCGAGCGTAACGCGCAAAAACTGATCGATGATGGTTTTGTGAACTACAGCTACCTGGGCATTAGCGGGCGTGATGTCTACTTACCGCTAATCGAAGCCTTTGATCTACCGAATGATACGCAGGGTGTTGTCGTAGCGGAAGTTGCCCCTGGTGGGCCTGCCGCCCGTGCGGGTATCGAGGGGGCGGTTTTCTCGGAAGCGGACGGCGAGAACCTGAGCCGCGCTGTCCCCGAATCGGTTGATATTCTTATGGCGATTGAGGGCGAACCGCTTTCCGGGATTAGTGAACTGATCGGGTATCTCGCAGCGGAGACACAGCCGGGGGATACGGTGCGCGTTGATGTGATGCGCCTGACGACGGCTGGCGAAGAAGAACTGACCGTTGATGTTCGCTTGACGCCCCGCCCGTAATATCGAAACGCGGGGGGAGCATACCGAGATGTTCCCCCATCACACCTCAATTGCTCAATCTGTTTTTTCGTGGCGTAGTGTGGTTTGACCTGTAGCTAATCGCCGCTTGCGGTCGTTAGTCGTCGTAACTGATGCAGCGAAATATCGTGCTGGGTTTGGCCGTGCTGGGCCAGGTCCGCCATAATCTCACCGATCACGCTGGCCATCTTAAACCCGTGCCCGCTGAACCCAGCCGCCACCAACACCTGCGGCGCGCCCGGTACGGTATCTATCACCCAGTGTTCATCGACCGTATTGGTAAACATGCACGCTTTCATGGCTAGCGTTTGACCGGCGCCATCCGGGAAGTAGCGTTCCCCGAATTGGCGCAATAACGTTTCGTCCTCCGGGTAGATGTTGCGATCAAGTTTGTCTGGGTCTACGTGTTCTTCACGGTGATGCCAGCGTCCGAATTTCATGCCGGGGGTATCGCCGTTGGGGTTAAACTCTGGGAAGCCGTAATAGCGCCCTTCCTCTACTCGTGCATTCCAGACCGGGAACCGTTGGGGCGTGAAGTTTTCCGGTTTTTTCGTCTCCAGCCAGATCAACACCTGTCGTTCGGGTACGGTGTGGTTGGCCAGGGCGGGAGCGAGTTTGTAGGCCCACGCGCCACTTGTGATTACGAGCTTCTCGGCAGTATAAACCGCCGTATCGGTGGTGATGCTAACGCGCCCATCGGCGAGGATGTCCCAGCCTTGCACCCGTTCGCCGGTATGGAGCGTGGCCCCTTCTGCCTGGGCGAGCCTGGCATAAGCGGCGATGCACCGTTCTGGCACAAGCAGGCCACCCTCCGGTTGGAATACGGCCATGGTTTCTGGGGGGAATTGATAGCCGGGAAAGCGGCGGGTCATCTCGGCGCTGGTTAGCACCTGATGGGTCAGGTCATGTTGTAGGCAGCTTTGCAGGCTGCCAGCGAAAACTTCGCTTGTTTCTGGCCCGGCGTCGATGCTGCCCGTCTGGTAAAACAACTTTTCGCCGGAGGTGGCTTCGAGTTCGCGCCAGAGTTCGTAGGTGCGATATAGCAGGGGGACGTAAGACGGGGCCTCATAGTAGGCCAGCCGGATGATGCGTGTAAGGCCATGGTGGGAGGCCATCTCGTTGGGCACATCGAATTGATCGATGCCCAGCACATTGAGGCCACGCTGGGCCAGATAATACAATGTCGCGCTGCCCATACTGCCTACCCCGACCACAATCACATCGAAGGTGTTGTCACTCATGGTTGGTTTCCCCTTTTGCTTTGCGTTCTTCGCGCAGCCGCAACGCGACTGAGCGATGATCAATTTCGGTATACTGCGCGTCGATCTCCGCGACCAACGCTGCGGCTGCTTCTTCCGGGGTGCCGTCGCGCTGCTGGCGCTCGCCCCACTGGAAGCCGGCACTGTAGCTATCGCCATCGACGCGCTTAGCGGCCATCGCTGCCTTATCGACCGCCTCCATGAAGCGCGGCGGCAACTGCTTACTGACGCGCTCACGGCCACGCTTGGCTTTCACTTGGACGGGGATACCGTGCCAGTACATTATCTGAACCGTTGTTTTTGCCATGGGTTATGCCTTGATTTTCGTCATGTCTGCATCGTAAAGCGGCTCATTTTGGACGGTAGCGGCAAACCGTTGGCCGAAGTATTCGATCTCAACCTGTGTACCGGTTTTGGCGTAGTCGGTTGGCAAATAGCCATAGGCGATAAACTTACCCAGGGTATAGCCGTAATTGGAGCTAGTAACATAGCCGAGCTTGTGACCGTTGCCAGCAACCATGATCGGTTCTTTGCCCATCAGAACCGCATTCGGGTTATCCAGTGTCAGGCAAGACAGCTTACGCGATAGGCCCTCATCTTTGATCTTCAGTAGCGCCTCGCGCCCGATGAAGTCGCCTTTATCAAACCGGACCGCCCAGCCGAGCCCGGCCTCAAACGGGTTGTATTCGGTGTGAATATCCGCCCCCCACAGCCGATACCCTTTCTCCAGGCGCAACGCATCGAAGCCGCCACCACCGGCTGCGATCAGGCCGTGTGGTTGCCCGGCCTCCCATAGCATATCCCACAGTTTGAGGCCGTATTCTACCGGGGCGTATAGCTCCCAGCCGAGTTCGCCAACGTAACTGACACGAAGTGCCAGCACCGGGATCACGCCCAGCCGCAGCCGTTTGGCTCGGAAGTAGCGAAAGCCGTTGTTGCTCACGTCGGTATCGGTCAGGCGGCTGAGGACGTGCCGCGCTTTCGGCCCCCATAGGCCGATGGCACAATAGCGCGATGTCACATCGTCCACCGACACCGAGCCATCAGCCGGGGCGTGCTGGCGAATCCAGTTTAGGTCGCGCATCCCGACGCCGGCCCCGGTCAACACCAGGAAGCGATCCGGTGCGAGACGCGTAATCGTCAGGTCCGCCCGGATGCCGCCGTTGGGGTCCAGCATGGCAGTGTAGACGACTTTCCCCTGGGGTTTGTCGATGTTGTTGGCGCAGAGGCGTTGCAAGAACTCGGTTGCGCCAGGCCCGCTAACTTCCGCTTTGACAAAGGCCGATAAGTTGTACAGCGCGACATGCTCGCGTGTGGCGAGTGCTTCGGCCCCTTCGATGCGGGACCAATGCTGGGCGGCCCAGCCGCTACGTTCCGGGATGCGATCCTCATACTGTTCTAGCAGCCGGGAGTTAGCCTCATACCACTGGGCGACCTCCCAACCGCTGCTAGCGAAGAAGTGGGCTTTTTGCTCTTGTAGCCGGACATGGAAGGGGGCCAGGCGCATATTGCGCGGGTTTTGCATCTGTTGCTTGGGGTGGATGATGTCGTATACCTCGCGGTAGTTCTGGGCGGCGCGGGCGTCGATATAAGCGGGCGAGTAGGTGTAATCGTGGAAGCGGGCGATGTCGGCCTCGGCAATATCGATCTCGGTATAGCCGTCGGTCATGAGTTCCGCCATGGCCTTACCGACTCCCCCGGAATGTGTCACCCACACGCCGACAGCGAACCACAACCCCGGTAAGGTCGGGGCCTGGCCCATGATCGGTGCGCCGTCTACTGTAAACGAGAACATCCCGTTGAATTTGGTCGGATAGTCTTTACCCGCAAGCGGCGGTAAGAGTTCGTCGGCGGCCTGGTGCGCGACAGTGAAATCTTCTGGGGTAAAGGGGCGCATGGCATCTTTGCCGATCTCGCGGCTATCGACCAGGCGCGGCGCGTGGCGGTAGTTGCCGATGCCGTAGCGGTTATCGTGCTGCCGGAAGTACATCGAAAAATCTTGGTGGCGTAAAATGGGGTGGACGATCTCGCGGGTTTCGTTGCCGAGTTCGGGCAACGGTTCGCTGATCAAATACTGATGCTCGACCGAGCGTAAAGGGGTATCAAAGCCGATCTTGGCGGTAATCTTGGGCGACCAGATATTGGTACACAGCAGCATATCCTCGCAGTCGATGCGCCCGTTATTGGTTTCGGCGGCTATGACGCGCCCGTTTTGAATGTGGATGTCGGTTAGCTCGGTGTGGCCGTAAAAGCGACCCGCGCCGGCGGCTTCGACGGCTTGCGCCATCGCGCCGGCGGCCCACCATGCCTTGGCGTCACCGTCGCTGGGGACATAATAGCCGCCTTTGATCACGCTGTCGTTTAAGAACGGGATGTGTTGTTTCACCTGGGTGGGCGTGATCAGGTGTGATTCCAGGTCATAGGCTGTGGCTAGCCCGTGCTTACGCTTGAGTTCTTCCCAGCGGGCATCGGTGTAAGCGACTTCGATCCCCCCGACACCGTACCAGGTTGGCTTGCCCTGCCAGGTCAAGTCTTTGAGCAGGCTGATCGTGTACTTGGCAAACTGGGTCATCATCTTAGACCCGTTTGTCTGGTAGACCAGGCCGGGCGCGTGTGAGGTGGACCCACCGGTTTCATACAACGGCCCCTTATCGATCACCACAATATCGCGCCAGCCCTTTTTCATCAGGTGGTAGGCGGTGCTGCACCCGACGATGCCGGCCCCAACGATCAATAATCTCGCTTTCTTCTCCATGATTGTTACCCCTTCACTCAAAAATTTTGCTCGGCAGGTGCAGATGCCTGCTAGTAACTCGGTTTGATCTCGCGTTTGCGCTTTTCGATGTATGCGGTAAGCGCCTCATCGGTGCTTTCGTCTAGGACCGGGGCCTCGTATTGTATGAGTAAGTCTTTGTATTTTTTGTTGGCGCGTTGGATGATGTCTTGCTTGCCCTCGGCTTCCCATTGTTCGGCGGAATTATAATCATACAGGTGGGCCAGGTAGAACGCGGTGCGCATGTTGCGCATGGTGTGGGGTGTGCCCAGATGATGCCCACCCGGTTCTACCGTGCGGATCGAC
This sequence comes from Anaerolineae bacterium, assembly GCA_034437355.1. Lineage (GTDB taxonomy): Bacteria > Chloroflexota > Anaerolineae > Aggregatilineales > Phototrophicaceae > DAOTTY01. Next base: position 21,318 of record DAOTUA010000194.1, read on the forward strand.
TCCATCGCCATGCTTTCGTCGGTGAGTTCGATCCCGGCGGCGAATTTGTGCATCATGCCGAGCATCTCGGTATCCATGATGAATTTCTCGTATCCGGCTGTCAGGCCACCCTCCAGCCATCCGGCGCTGTGTAGCGCAAAATTGACCCGGCCTAAGACGGTAGCTTCCATCGACATAGCGGCCTCGTAAGCGGCCTGTGCATCCGGTATTTTGGATGAGGCGAACGCCCCGCCACTACGAAAGGGCAGGTTATAATGCCGCGCCATCTGCGCACTGAGGAACAGCGCGTGCTGGCTTTCGGGGGCACCTAGCACGGGGGCACCGCTTTTCATATCGACAGTTGTTTGGAAGGTGCCGTAGATGATGGGGGTACCGGGGCTGACCATCTGGGCAAAGGCGATAGCCGCGAGTGTCTCCGCGTTGGCTTGGATCAGCGTGGCGGGGACGGCGGCGGGGGCCATCGCACCGGACAAGATAAACGGGGCCAGGATGCACGCTTGCCGCGCACGGGCATAGACCATCAACGCGCCTAGCATCCGGTCATCTAGGCGGCGTGGGCTGCTGATGTTGATCAGCGAGATCATCGCTGGGTGTTGGCGGATGGCGTCCTCCCCGAACAGGATTTCGCACAGGCGCACGCTATCGGCGGCGTTTTCCGGGCTGGTGACGGACCCCATAAACGGTTTATCGCTGTATTTGATGTGGGCGTATACCATATCCAGGTGGCGGGTGTGGCTTGGCTCGTCGGTCGGTTCGACAATTGTCCCGCCGGAGTGATGCAGGTAGGGCGTCATGTAGGCCAGTTTGACGAAGTTGTGAAAGTCGGTTAGTGTGGCCTGCCGCCGTCCGTGGTCGGCATCCCACACGAAGGGCGGCCCATAGACCGGGGCAAACGTCATATGTTGGCCGCCAATGGTGATGTTATTCTGTGGGTTGCGGGCGATCTGCGTGAACTGTGACGGGGCCTTGTTGACAAAGTGCATGAGCGTATCTTCATCGAAATACGCGATTTGTTCATCGTCTACTTTGACGCCATTGGCCCGTAAGATGTTGCAGGCTTCGTCGTCGTAGAACGCGATGCCCACCTCTTTGAGGACCTGCATAGATTTTTCGTGGATCGTCTGCACGCCGGCCTCGTCTAGCAGGTCGTATAGCGGCAGGTTATGAACGGGTTGTACCGCCTGTTGGACAGGTTGCTTAGTCCCCCTGGCCTGACCTCGGCGGCGTTCTCTGCGTTTACCCATGATCTACACTCCTTAAAATTACGAATTCCGGCGACGAGCGCGGCGACGTTCGCGGCGTTGGCTGCGGTCGGCGTTGTCGTCTCGGTTTACCATGATCCACTGTTCGCAATTGGCATCGTTGCCCATCATCACATCCGCCGCTTTGATCGCCATGGCGATCTCGGTTTTCAGCGGGTTGGTGATGGCGCACGTCATCCCGGCCTCTATTGCCATCGACAAAAACGTCGCGTTCAGTACCTCGCGGCCCGGCATCCCAAAAGAGACGTTACTCGCGCCGCAGGTTGTATTGACGCCCAATTCTTCGCGGCAGCGCCGCACAATGTGGAACAGGCTCCGGCCACCGTAGCGCACCGCGCCAACCGGCATCGCCAACGGATCGACAATCACATCCGCTTTGGGGATGCCGTAATCCTGCGCTCGCTGCACGATCTTTTTTGCGACCTCGAAACGCACGTCTGGGTCTTCGCTAATGCCGGTTTCGTCGTTGCTGATGGCGATGACGGCGGCATCGTACTTCTTGACGAGAGGTAACACGACTTCTAGCCGCTCATCCTCGCCGGTCACCGAGTTGACCAGCGGCTTACCCTGGTAGACGGCTAAGCCCGCTTCGAGTGCGGCGACAATCGAAGAATCAATCGAAAGGGGCACATCGGTAATGGCCTGCACCCGGCGCACCGCCTCGGCTAAGATGGCGGGTTCGTCTGCCAACGGAATCCCGGCGTTTACGTCTAGCATGTGTGCGCCGGCTGCTACTTGTGCGAGGGCGTCACTTTCTACGCGGTCGAAATTCCAGGCCGCCATTTCCGCTGCGAGCTTTTTACGCCCGGTCGGGTTGATGCGCTCTCCGATAATCACAAACGGTTCATCCGGCCCGATGCGAACTGTTTTGGTGTTGGAACTTATCACCGTGTGCATAAAAAGCCCTCTCACTTGATATAAAACGACTTTAATTTAGCTTGCGGTCGGCTCTTGTAATGCGCGGACGATTGCACGGATATGATCCGGGGTAGAGCCACAGCACGCGCCGATAATCTGTGCGCCGTCTTGCTGCACGGTAGCGGCATAGGCCGCCATATCATCCGGGGTGGCATCGTAAACCGCGACCTGATTAACGAGTGTGGGAATCCCGGCATTGGACTTGGCGATCAGCACTAGGTCCGGGTTGGTGGCGTGCATTTTACGGATGACGCCCTCGACTTCTTCGGTACCATTGCCGCAATTACCACCGATAGCGGCCAGATCGAGTTTTGCCAGGGCTTGGGCGGCTTGCTCTGGTTTGACGCCCATCATGGTTCGCCCGTTGGTGTCAAACGTCATCGTGGCGGTGATGGGGATGTCGGGCGCGGCGCGGCGGCAGCCTTCAACCGCCGCTTGCACTTCTTCGATGGCACTCATGGTTTCGATCCAGAACACATCGACGCCGCCTTGGGCCAGGGCGCTAGCTTGAACCTCAAAGATATCGACCGCTTCGTCGTATTCCATATCGCCATAGGGCAGCATAATACTCCCCGTCGGGCCGATGTCCCCGGCGACGAGAACCGGGGTGGGGGCGGCGTCCGCCTCGGCGCGGGCGTTGTGTGCCCCGGCAATGTTGAGTGCGGCCACGCGATTTTGTAGCTGGTGCAATTCTAGGCGTTTGGTGTTACACCCGAACGTATTTGTCAAGATCACCTGTGCGCCGGCTTCGATATACAATCGGTGCAGTTTGCGTATTTTGTCGGGCTGTTCGACATTCCATAATTCGGGGGAATCGCCGTGTTGTAAGCCCATATCAAAGTACATGGTGCCGCTTGCCCCGTCGGTAATGACCGGGGTATTGCTTGCTAGCAGTGCCTCCAGCGTGGTTTTCATGAGATCGGTACCTTACGCACTTTTACGAACTTGTAAGCATTTCTTTGCCATATCCACCGCGACCGCCGCGTCGCGGCAATACACATCCGCTTGGATTTCTTCTGCGAAAGCCTCGTTAAGCGGGGCACCGCCGACCATGACGATGTAGTCGTCGCGCATTTTCTTATCTTTGAGCGCGTCGATCACGGTTTTCATGTAGGGCATGGTGGTGGTCAACAGGGCAGACATGCCTAAAATATCCGGCTGATGTTCTTCTAGTGCAGCCACATACTTATCGACATCGCAATTAATCCCGATGTCGATCACCTCGATCCCGGCCCCTTCCCACATCATCGACACCAGATTTTTACCGATGTCGTGGATGTCGCCTTTGACCGTGCCGATCACGGCTTTGCCCATTTTCGGTGAGTCGGACTGTGCAAGCAGCGGGCGTAAGATAGCCATGCCGCCCTTCATGGCTTTGGCGCTCATCAACACTTCTGGCACAAACAGAATTCCATCGCGGAAGTCTGCGCCGACAATATCCATCCCGGCAACGAGGCCGTTGGTCATCACTTCAAACGGCTGCCAGTCGCGGCGCAGCAACTCGTTGACCTCCGCTTCGACTTCTTCTTTTAAGCCGTCGTAGAGGTCATCCATCATCAGTTCGACCAGTTCGTCGGTTTCGAGTTCTTGTAAAACGATTTCTTCTTCAGCCATGGTTTATGACTCCTTCAATTAAATAGGGGTTGGGTAGTCAGCTAAATAAACTAACGCGAACGGCGTCGATTGCGTCGGCGGCGTCCTGTTTCGGGTTGTGCTGGCTGTTCCGGTTTCGGTACGAGCGCCAGGTAGTCCGCTAGATGCGGATAGGCGGCGGTGGCATGTGGGATGCCCATCGCTTCGACAAAGTGTTCTTGGAAGCGTGGCTCGACGGCGGTTTCTACGTAATGGACGCGATCCGCAATCGAGCTTTGTATCGCCTGGCGCTGTTGCAGGTTCAACAAGGCGACCCGTGCGCCGTCCCCGGCGGCATTCCCGATTGCCGAGACCGCGCTCAGGTCACAATCGGGGATTAAACCGAGCAGCATCGCATACACCGGGTCGATATAGCTGCCGAAAGCACCCGCCAGCTTTACGCGGTCCACCGTTTCGACGCCCATATGATCCATGAGCAGCCGTACCCCGGCATATAACGCGCCCTTCGCCAACTGCACCGCTCGGATGTCTTGTTGTGTGACAACAATATCTTGCTCGGTGGCACTATCGGCCCCAGGTGCCAGGATGATCTCGTGTGTTTTACCAGCGCGGCGCTGCCGTACCGCCGGGTGATGGTCGGCGGCGTTGGGCACGAATAGCCCGCCGGCATCGATCAAGCCGACTAAAAACAATTCGACAATCGCTTCGATGATGCCAGAGCCACAAATGCCGGTTGGGGAGAGGCTTTCGCCTGGGCCTAGCTCGTGGCTCCAACGCTCATCACCGATGACCTTGTAACGGACCTGGCCCGTCTCGCGGTCGATTCGGACCCGTTCGATAGCGCCGATGGCAGCACGCTGCCCATGTTGAATTTGTGCGCCCTCGAAGGCCGGCCCGGTGGGGCTAGAGGCGGAGTAGACGCCTGTTTGTGTGCCGAGCAAAATCTCGGCATTGGTCCCAATATCGACAATGAGCGTGGTTTGATCATCTAACTGCGCTTGCTCCGATAACAACACGGCGGCGTTATCCGCCCCGACATGCCCGGCGATGTTTGGCAACAGGTGGACCATCGCGCCCCGGCCTAGTGCAGTTAGCCCCAGGTCGCGGGCTTTCATATCTAGCGCGTCCGCTGTGGCGAGCGCGAAGGGCGCACCGCCCAACTCTACCGGGTCGATATTGAGCAAAATATGGTGCATCACAGTGTTACACACAATGACCGTATCGGTGATTGACTTTGGCGAGATATTGGCGGCTCCGGCTGCGTTTTTCGCGAGCGTGTTCAACGCTTTGATGATGCTACGGTGCATTTTATCAACGCCGCCGACATTCATCATCCCGTAAGAGACACGACTCATTAAATCTTCACCATAACGAACCTGTGGGTTCATCACGCTTTCGGTGGCCAGCACCGCCCCGGTGCGCAGGTCGCACAGGTGCCCGACAACAGTTGTCGAACCGAGATCGACGGCCAGCCCGTACACCGCCTCGGAATAGCCCGCCGCCAGCGCGATCACTTCGTGGTTTTGCCACAGCGTGACTGTTAGCGCCCAGCCGCCATCACGCAGCGCGGTTTGGAGTTGGGGTAGCAGTAGCGGGTCTAGGCGGACATGCGTTAGGCCGTGTTTTTCTCGGAGGGCATCTTGGACGCGCTGCCAATCGCTGCCGTTGCCCATCTGGGCTGGTTCGACATCAACGTAGGCTAGCGTGACCGCCGGATTAACCTCCACTTTTAGCTCACCGGCCTGTTTGCGGATGACCTGTTTACGTGCCAGGCTACGCTCTGGAACATCGACCACCAAGTCTCCCAGTAACTTGGCGGCACACCCCAACCGGATATGGCTCAGGTCCAGGTCGTGCTGGGCGGCGTAGGCGGCTTCTACTGTATCGGGTGGGCTGACATGCTCGGCTTTGGCGCTCACACCGTGTTTCGGGAAGTTGCCCGCTTGTGGGCAAACCAGGCACTTGCCACAAACTTGATGCCCACCGCAGATCGATTCAATATCAACACCTAGTTGTTTGGCTGCGTCTAAGAGGGTTATCCCAGTGGGGACTTCCCCCTGCCGGCCCGATGGCAGCAAAACAAGTTTGTGCGTAGTTGTCATGATGGATTGCTCTTTAAGTTTCAGGCGTAACGCGGTTGCGTCACCTGGCGGACAGGGATGCCAGCATCCGTGAGTATCTGGGGAATGCTGGCCTCTTGTTTATAAGCCATGATGTGGATACCGGCTACCCCTTCTATTTCGCGGACTTGTTGGATAATCTCTGCACAGATTTTTTGCCCCTCGCGCTTTTGTTGCTTTTTCGGGGTTTTGTCCAGGCGGTCGATGATGTGATCGGGTATCCAGACGCCGGGGACGTTGTTACGCATCCAGCGGGCGGCATTTGCCGAGCGCAACGGCCCGACGCCAACGAGGATGAATACGCGATGATGCAAGCTCATATCTCGGACTTGTTGCATAAACGCCTCGAACATTGGCATATCGAAGCAATACTGTGTCTGGACGAAATCTGCGCCGGCCTGCACTTTCTTGGCTAGCCGTTGCGCCCGGAAGCGTTGCGGCGGAGCAAACGGATTGGCCGCCCCGCCCAGGAACACACGCGGCGGGGTTTTTAGCTCTCGTCCACTGAGGAAGGTGCCCTGATCACGGAGTGTGCGCCCGGTGCGGATCAGGTGAATACTATCCATATCGAAAACGGGTTTGGCCTGTGGGTGGTCCCCAGTTTGCACGCCATCGCCGGTGAGCATCAGAATATTGTGGATGCCCAGCGCCGCCGCCCCCACAATATCGCCCTGCATGGCGATCCGGTTACGATCGCGGCAGCTAATCTGCATGACGGGTTCGTAGCCGGCCCGTGCTAAGATCGCGCTGGCGGCAACGCTGCTGATGTGACAGTGTGCCCCGCTTGCGTCGGTCACGTTGATGGCGTCTACGGTATGACCAAACAGCGCCGCGTTATCGAGCACATCCTGCGGATTGCTCGAATCGGCTGGGCCAAGCTCCGCTGTGACTGCAAAATTACCGGTTTTCAGCGTGTGTTCTAGGCCGCTTTCCGAGTGTAGCACGAGGCTGGTATCAGTCATGTGTGACAATATCCTTCCATGTGCCCGGAATATCTCGTTTATCATCCAGCACGTTTAAGAAGGCGGAGGTGCCTTGCAATTGTTGATCGAGGGGGGGTTGGATGATGTGAATATCGTGGGTGTAGATCGTCATCTGCTCGGCTCGTTCCCAGGCTTCGACCCAAACGCATTTCATATTGGGGAGGATTTCACAATTGCCGTTCTGACGTACCCCCCCGCAGGGGCCGTTGCGCAGGTTCTTTGGGCAGTTCATAGGGCATGTCATACCGGTGGTGTGCAAGGTACATTGGCCACACATCTTGCAACCAAAAATTGCTTTTTTAGTGGTTCGTTCTGCGGTCTCAAACGGTTTTTCCAGCTTATCGAAACCGATTCTCGCCAGGATAGGCGTCATGGCCTGGAGGTTGTGCATGGTGAATTGGTAGATGCGTTCTAAAATTGTGGGTTGATTCTGAAGTCGGCGCAACATATCGCACCTTGCCTCTCATCAAATGGTTTGAGATCAAAAATAACCTATGACAGAAGTCATTAAGCCGAGTGTTGTTTGTCAGTTTTAAGTATAAAAAAGCGGGACTTTGGCGTGATAGGTCGTTGTAGATGAAATATGAATAGCGAAATTGTTTACCGTGAACGAAAAGTCCGTTAACGTTGCTAACGTTGCTTTAATGTATACTCGGTCCGTTCTGCTCGCGTAGCCGGAACGTTTGAACAGCCACCGAGAGATTGAGCTGCACATCGGGGTTTTTCAGGTCTAAGCCGGTGAAACTTTCGACACGTTCTAAACGATAGATCAGGGTGTTGCGGTGGACAAAAAGTTCTTGCGCGGCTTCTTTTATGTTGCCGCCATATTTGAGGAACGCTTCTAGTGAGGGCAGCAACACCTTTTTTTCTCGGTTATCTTTAACGTGCAATTTATGGATCGCCTGATAGTAAATATTTTCGGTGAGGATGTGGCGTGGGAGTTTCTGGAGCCAATGTAATATGCCCAGGTCCTCAAATGCTAGTACGGAAGGGGGGAGGCTTAACGTCTGGGCGATGGAGAGGGCTTCGCGGGCCTGCTCGAAACTGGCGGAGATTTCCTGGGGGTTTGTGACGGGCAACCCGACCCCCGCGATAATCCGATGTTGGGCGTTGTTGAGATGTTGTAATAGGTCTTTGGCAATCTGTTTGCCGTCCGGGGGTTTAAGCGATTGCAGGATAACCAACACCTGTTCATCGCGCATGACGGTAAACGCCTGTGTGATGGTTTCGAGATAGTTTTCGACCTGCTGAGGGATCAGTTCGGCCAGTTCGCCGTGTTGTGAATAGCTTCGGACGGTGATCACCTGATAATTGCGGTTGAGTTGGAAGCCAACCTGATTGGCTTTGCTTTCTAAGAGGGCATCGGGTGTGCCATCGGTGGCTAATAGCATATTCAAGAAGTCCCCGCGTGAGGACATGCGCATTTCGTATACGGCTTGTTCTTTGTACATGAACAACGCCGCGACGGTTGCGGCCTGTTCGATTGCTAGTTCGTCAAAGGGGCTAAGCCGTGTGTTATCGCCGATGATCCACACGTAGCCGATGATCTTACGTGCGACGATGATCGGAGCGATCACCCGTTCCATATCCATGCCGATGTCTGGTTGAGGGGAAATACGTTCTGGGCTGCGGGTTTTTAGCAGGCGCTCGTATACGTTATCGTGTGCGAGCTTGTCGATAAGCTCCGGTGTACTGCGACCGGCTTCCACACTCCGGCGGCGTGCTTCATCGACCGATCCGATCTGTATGTCTGCTAGCACGTCAAAATTAGCGGATTCTATGGTGATGGACTTATCGAGGTAACGCGCTAACGCTTCGACCAAATCCTGTAACGTTCCGCCGTCTAAGACAACCGCTGTTAGCATGTTGTGAATGTATTGGAGTTTTTGCTGGGTGGCGTAGTGTTGGTTGACGATCTCGGTGAAGATCGCTTCGGTGATGTCTACGAATAGCCTGTCGCCGGGTATTTCGATGATGGGAAAGCCGAGGCGGTCGGCTTCGGCGCGTAGGCCGTGTGGGGTTTGGTCTAAGTGATGGCCGACAGAGATCACCATTCCGGCAATACCGCGTGCGACCATCTGTTGTATGATTTGGCGCTGGCGTTGGGGGTTGTCCAGGCCATAGCCGACTGTCAAGATGAGTTCGCCGCCGTGTGTCCACTCGTAGGCGTCGGTGTCTGGCATCGACACAATATGAACCCATCGGATGTCGCGCCCGTGTCCATCCGCACCGGCCACGAGTACCGCATCTTGGAATAGATTGAGCGTCAAAACATCTCGAATTTTTACCACGCGCAATCCGACCTTCACGGGGTGTCGCACAAAAATTACTGATTAAGATAGCGTATCACAAGCTAACATAAAGTGTCGCCTTCAATTAAAATGGTTTTAAGTTAATGCTTAGATACGTTCTGTGTGAAATTCAAAATGCGTCAGGTTTGGTGGGTTTTCACCCCACCCCGGCGTTAAAGCGGCGGGAGGGAGAGGTTTTACCACCTTCGGCCATGTTCACCCTGCTCTGATCGGGGTATGTTCAGGCGAAGGAACTGAGTTGTGACAACTATTTTTTGTGAAAATCGGAGCTTTTCACAGTTAAAGTTTTGGTCAAGCTTTTGCAAAAGCTTGTGGGGGTTCGGGGGTGAAGCCCGTGAGTAGTTACGAAAAAACTGCCGTTTCACATCAGGCGTTAGATTTCTTATAGTAGGCTAAAGGTGCTTTATACATGACAGTTCCGTCCGATATTAAAATTGCACAACAGGCGACACTCAAACACATTGATGAGATCGCCGAAAAAATGGGCCTAGACCCGACCGCCGACCTGGAACATTACGGTAAATATATCGCCAAAGTTAACCTGAGTGTGTTAGACCGTCTAGCGGACCGCCCCAACGCAAAATATGTGGATGTGACCGCCATCACGCCAACCCCGCTAGGCGAGGGGAAATCTACAACTGCCGTTGGGCTAGGGCAGGCGATGAAGCATATCGGCAAACGGGCGATTATCACGCTGCGCCAACCGTCTATGGGGCCGACCTTCGGCATCAAGGGTGGGGCTGCCGGGGGTGGTTACAGTCAGATTGTGCCGATGGAAACGTTTAACCTCAACCTGACGGGCGATATTCACGCGGTCGGCATCGCCCATAACCTGATTGCGGCGATGCTTGATGCCAGTTTGCATCATGGCAACCCGCTGGACATCGACCCGCGTAACATCCCGTGGCGGCGGGTGGTCGATCTCAATGACCGGGCGCTGCGCAACGTCGTTATTGGTTTGGGTGAACAGCACGACGGGTTCCCACGTCAGACCGGGTTTGATATTACCGTTGCTAGCGAGATCATGGCGATCCTGGCGCTGACGACATCGTTACAGGATATGCGTCAGCGCATCGGGCGGATGGTGGTTGCCTACGACCACAACAGTAAGCCGATCACCGCTGAGGATTTACAAGCTGCCGGGGCCGCAACGGTCCTGATGAAAGAGGCGATCAAGCCAACGCTAATGCAAACGCTGGAAAACACACCAGCCCTGATCCACGCCGGGCCGTTTGCCAATATCGCGCACGGCAATTCCAGCGTGCTAGCGGATATGATCGGCATGAAAACGAGCGATTATGTGATTACCGAAAGTGGTTTTGGGGCCGACATCGGGGCGGAGAAGTTCTTTAACATCAAGTCTCGTGTGAGTGGCCTCAAACCGAACGCCGCCGTTTTGGTGGTAACGGTGCGGGCGCTTAAAGCTCATACGGGCAAATATAGAATCATCCCCGGTAAGCCGCTTGATGATGGGCTGCTCACTGAAAACGTGGCGGATGTGGAGGCGGGCGCGGCAAATATGGTGCGGCATCTGGAAAACCTGCATAAATTCGGGATCAATCCGGTGGTTGCCATCAATGTTTTTCCGCATGATACGCAAGCCGAAATTGACGCGATCAAGCGCATCGCAACTGCGGCGGGGGCTAAAGGTGTTGCGGTGGCCCGTCACTGGGCCGAAGGCGGGGCGGGGGCGGTGGAACTGGCGGAGATGGTTGTCAGCGCATGTGAGGAGCCGAATGATTTTCGCTTTCTGTACGACCTAGACGCTTCTATTACAGCTAAGATCGACACAATCGCCCGTGAGATTTACCGGGCCGATGGTGTTGAGTACACCAATAAGGCCAAGAAACAAATTCGGTTGTTCGAGCAAAACGGCTACGGCAAGCTGCCGATCTGCATGGCGAAAACGCACCTCAGCTTCTCTGCGGACCCTAAACTAAAGGGGGCCCCCACCGGGTTTACTATCCCGATTAGTGAAGTCCGTGCGTCGGTTGGGGCTGGGTTTATCTACCCGCTGGTCGGTACGATGCGCACGATGCCGGGCTTGAGTCAGTCACCGGCAGCGTATCAGGTGGATATTGACGAAGACGGTAATGTGGTTGGGCTTTTCTAGGCGGTTATTAACAGAAAGTGGTGAAACAATGATGGACCTTCAAATCAACACAACACGTTTTCTGCACGATATGCGCGAGCAAGCCGAGATCGGCGCAACGGGTGACGGTGGTGTTGATCGTCCGGCGTTGTCCGAGGCGGATATGGCGATCCGGGCGTGGTTTCGTCAGCGAGCCAACCAGACCGGGCTAGCTGTGCGGCAGGACGGCGCGGCGAATATTTCGGTTGTGCTGCCGAGCGATACGCCGGGCGCTAAAACGCTGCTGATGGGTTCGCATCTGGATAGTGTGCGCCATGGTGGGCGCTTCGATGGTCCGTTGGGTGTGCTGAGTGCGCTAGAGGCGCTGCGGGTGATCCATGAGAACGAGATTCGGCTGCCGTTCCATTTGGAGTGTGTTTCATTTACCGATGAGGAAGGAACGCATCTGGCAGAACTCGGAAGCGGGGCGCTTGCTGGGGCACTCACGCCGGAGAAGCTGGCCCAGCCGCGCACCGGTCAAGCGGCCTTTGCCGAGGGGCTGCAACGTGTCGGTGTTTCTATAGACAGCATCTTATCTGCTAAACGTGACGCGGATGATCTACTCGGTTACGTGGAGGTTCATATCGAACAGGGAACCCGCTTGGTTGAAGCTAATTTGTCGGTTGGTATCGTGAACGCGATTGTCGGTATTCGTGCGTATTGGCTGCACTTTGAGGGGCAAGCGGCCCACGCGGGGACGATGCCTATCCGTCAGCGTAAAGATGCTTTCATGGGGGCGGCGGACTTCACACAGCAGGCCCGCGAGTTGGTGTTAGACCAGTATGATCCGGGGGTGGCAAACGTTGGTCAGGTGCGGGTCGGGCCGGGGTCGTTTAATATCGTGCCTGCTACCGCGTCGATCTCGTTAGAGTTTCGTCATGGTGATGCTGGTACGTTGGATGCGATGCAGGCCGATCTACTGGCGTTGGCCGAACAGGTCGCGGCGGCGCACGGGCTAAGCGTGCGGGCGGAGCCGTCCGTAGCGGTGGAGCCGGCAACCATGCACCCGGCGATGATGGATCATGTCCGGGCGGCTGCCGATCAACTGGGGTTGGGGCATACCACGCTCATGAGCTTTGCCGGGCACGATCCGCAAAATACTGCTAAAGTGACACCAAGCGTTATGTACTTTGTGCCGAGCGTGGACGGCATCAGCCACAACCCGCGTGAGTTCACCTCCGATGATGATTGCGTCAACGCCGCCAATGTGATGCTGCATACGGTCTTACAGATCGCGGCGAGTGTAAGGTAAACCTGAATCTCGGATAATATCTCGAGGTTTGGTAAGTGGGGCTTTGCCTCATCAAACCTAACGCATTTTGAATTTCACGTAATTACTCAGATAGAGATTAGGATATTGTGGGGTATCATCCCACACCCCACCACTTTTTCCAGAAAAAGTGGACAAAAAGCGTCCGTTATATCATCCAAGATGAAAGTTTAGACGATTTTTTGCTTACCCAAGACTGAGATCAAGGTAACCGAGAGTTCATCGCTAAGCGTTTGATCAGTCCGCTGCGCCGGGCATGGGGGCGGCCATGTCTGGGCGTGGGGCGGGGATGGCGGCCTCGTCGGATTGGATGATTTGCTCCGATACCAGCACATGCTTAAAAGCGACGATGGCGGTTTCAATCATGCCCTCGTCCGGTTCGTTGGTGGTCAGGTGTTGTAGTGCCAGGTTCGGCTTGATCATCCACGCGACCCAGCCTTTGTCGCTGTTTTTGGCGGTCCAGCGCAGCCACTCATAGGCAATGCCAGCGATGATGGGGATAAACACAATTCGGGTGACAATCAGGAACACCCATCCGGCCACGCCGCCGGGGTTGCCCAAAACTGCGAACACGAGAATACTCACGACAGCTACGTTAAGCAGAAAAGCTGTCCCACAACGGGGATGCTCAATCGGGTAGCTTTGGACGACATCAGGTACGAGTTCCGCGCCGGCTTCGTAGGCGTTGATCGTCTTATGTTCTGCGCCGTGATAGCCAAACAGCCGTCTAACATCTGGCAGATGACCTATTGCCCAGATATAGATGACAATAAAGATCAGCCGGACGATACCTTCTAGCGCGTTGACAACAAAGGACTGCCCGAAAAATTCATCGGTCCCGGCGATACCTAACACGACGGCATCAATACCGCGTGAGGCAAATAACGGCAACAGGAAGAATAACCCAATTGCAATCGAGAACGAAACCGCCATTGTGCCCCACCCTAGCGGGCCGTCGAAGCTCGGTACATCCTCATCTTCTTCATCTAGTGCAACATCCGCCGACCACATCAGTGCCCGTGTGCCCAGTCCGAGGGCATCCCAGAGTAGCACAATGCCACGCAAAAATGGGGTTTTGGCGATGCGCCCCTGGTAGAGCCGCTTGTTTAACTCGGTTTCGTGGACGACGATCTGCCCTTTGGGGTCTCGGCAGGCGACAGCGGCGGTATGTGCGCCGCGCATCATCACGCCTTCGATGACGGCCTGGCCGCCGTATGAAAAGCTCTTGCCGTCGCGGTTGAGTTCATCACTCATGGGTTTTCTCCTCATAATGGTGTGGCCCATGCCACCCCAACTGATCGGTTAGACTTCTGGAATATCGACTATTGTACCGTCAGATGCTATTTCGTGAATAGCTGCATCTTGGTTGGTGGTGATGAGGATTGGCGGCCCCCCGACCGGGCACGGGATCGCCGGGTCGTCTCCGTTGCAGGTGGCGGCCTGTAGGATGTGGGTCTCATCAGCGGGCATAACGGCGATCCGCACATCTTCCCCTACCCGCGACCAGGCCGTAATGGTACGGCGGCCATCAGCATGAGTCATGATCACCGCATCCACATTGGCATTACGATATAACGTTGCGGTTTCGACATTGGTATAGGTTGTGGCGGCGGCCTGCCAAGACGCAAAAGCGGGGCGCGGCGACTGATCGACCGGGCTTAATAGGCCGAACGCATCATAGCCGGGTTGTAAGTCTTGGTCGTATAGCTTGTAGGCGGCCACTCGTTCGGCCCCGGCAGCGGTGGCCAGGGCTGCGGCTTGGAGCAGGAAATCCGCTTGTTGTTGCAGTGTATATTGGAAAACTGGGCGTTCGACAGGCCAGGTGGGGTCTTGGGTGGGGGGGGCGTTGGTTTCGTTAACCCAGATCACTTTATCCGTTAACCCGTAGCTATCTAGCAATTCACGGATTTCAAGAATGATGTCGTAGACTGTGTCGGTGCGGAAGTAGATATGCAAGCTAACTGCATCAAAATAATGGCCATGCTCGGCGGCTTGCGGATCGTTGGAGATACGCTCTAGTAAGCGGTCGAGGTAAAGCCGCTTGCCCTCGTTGATGTCGTGCCAGTAGGTCATGCCGGCGATATGCACCTGGGCGGCGGGGTTGCCCTGTTTGGCAGCCAGCGACGCGACGCGCAATAACTGATAGTAATCTTCTAGTGTGCCGTCGAACTCGAAGCCGTAAGTTTCCGGCGAGATGTCCGGTTCGTTCCAGATGATGAAGCGATGGACACCACGCGGGGCATAATAGGTAGCGGCCTGCCGAACAAAGTTGGCCCAGTGGTTATCCGGGTGATTGACGGGTAGGTAAAGGCCACTGGGGACGCCGGCACCGGGTAGCCCGGCAGTCGCCCAACTCGGTGTGTTTTTGAGCAGGGCCACGACCTCGCGGTTACACTGGTTGGCGGCTTTGAGCCAGCGATCATCGACATTGAGCGTGTGCCAATCGGCGGGGCTGTTGGGTTGGTGTTGTGACCAGTCGAAGATGATGCGTTCCCAGGATACATTTAGGTCACAGGTTACATCGGGGAACCAGAAGCCTTCAACGATACCGTGTGGGTTGTCGTTTTGGGCTGTTACGGAAATGCCGCTACATAGCAGTAGAATAGCGATCCATTGTTTCCAGTGGTTTGTGTTCATCCGTTATGCCTTCGCTACCTTTTTAATTGCAGATTACGTTCTATGTGAAATTCAAAAACGGTCAGGTTTGGTGGTGTTTCACCCCACCACTTTTTCACATCAGACGTAGATTATATCACTCGTTATCCGCTAGTTTTTTCAACTCGTATAGCGTTGTGAGCGCCTCAATCGGGCTGAGGTTATCCACCTCTAGTTCGCGTAAGCGAGACAGGGCCGGGTTACGTTTGCCGCTGCCCATCTCGAAAAAGGTTAATTGGGCGGGTTCATCGGGGGTGGGGGCGGTAGTTGGTGGTGTATCCGCAGGGCCTAGCTTGAAATTGCCGCTTTCGGACTCCAGTTGTTGCAGCAGTGCCCTGGCGCGTTCTACGACTGGGCGCGGCATCCCGGCGATTTGTGCGACATGCACGCCATACGAGCGATCCGCCCCGCCGGGTACGACCTTGTGCAAAAAGACGATCTCGTCGCCTCGTTCGGAAACCGCGACGTTGTAGTTTACGGTGCGCGGTAAGATGTTGGGTAGCTCGGTGAGTTCGTGATAGTGGGTGGCGAATAACGTCCGGCAGTTGAGCCGTGGGTTATTGTGGATGTACTCAATAACGGCGCGGGCAATGGCTAACCCGTCATAGGTTGATGTGCCACGGCCCACCTCATCTAAGATCAATAAGCTGCGCGGCGTACTTCCGGAGAGTAAGCGGGCGGTTTCGATCATTTCTACCATAAAGGTTGATTGCCCGGCGTGTATCTCGTCCTGTGCGCCGATGCGTGCAAAAATCCGGTCGGTTAAGCCGATGACGGCTTCATCTGCCGGGACAAACGAGCCGATCTGGGCCATGAGTGTGATGATCGCCACCTGTCGGATATACGTTGATTTTCCACTCATGTTCGGGCCGGTGATGATATGCACCCGATCCATATTATCGAAGCGCGTATCATTGGGGATATAACGCCCCCCGGCATCCAGCAGGTTCTCTACGACCGGGTGCCGCCCGGCACGGATCATCAAGGTGTCGTCATCGGTGAGTGTGGGGCGCGTGTACCCTTCACGGATGGCGACTTCGGCCAGCGAGAGCAGCACATCCAGGTTAGCGATAGCTCGTGCGGTTTGCAGTAGGGCGGTGGTGTGCCCGGCCAGGTCGATGCACAAGCTCTCGAATAGGCGTCTTTCCGTTTCTAAGATTTCTTCTTCGGCGTTCAGGACCTTGGTTTCGTAGTCTTTCATCTCCGGGGTGATGTAGCGTTCGGCATTGACCAGTGTTTGCTTGCGCACGTAATCATCGGGGATTTTATGTGTGTGTGCTTTGGTGACCTCGATGTAGTAGCCAAACACTTTGTTAAAGCCGACTTTGAGCTTATCGATACCGGTTCGTTTGCGCTCTATTCCCTCTAAATTTGCGATCCATTCGCGAGCGTGCCGGCTGCGTGCCATCACCTCATCGAGTTCATCGGAATACCCGGTGCGGATGGTGCCAATGGTATTCATCACTGCGGGGGGATCATCGTTGATGGCGGCTGCAACATGATCGCGCACCGCGTCCACCGGGTCCAGATGGTCGATTAACGCTTGCAGCGGGGCGACATCCTCAATCAGAGTTGTGATAGCTGGGACGGCATCCAGGCTGGCGCGTAATGCTAGCAGATCACGCGGGTTTGCCCGACCAACCGATAAGCGGTTGGTTAGTCGCTCTAAGTCGCTGACTTGTTTGAGGGCGGCGTGTAGTTCTTCTCGTAGGGCGGCCCCATCGGTTAGCGCGTTGACGGCCTCCAGGCGGGCTTCTAGGCGTTGTAGGTTTAGCAGGGGTTGGCTCATCCAGGATCGCAGCAGCCGCGCCCCCATAGAGGTGACGGTACGGTCTAGGATGGCAAGCAAACTGCCGTGTGTTTTGCGCTCGCGGATGGTTTCGGTTAGCTCCAGGTTGCGCCGTGTGAACGGGTCTAGCACCATAAAATTATCGGTGGTGTAGGTTCGTAGGCGGACCAACTGCGTCAGGTTGTTTCGTTGTGTATCGCGTAGGTAACTGAGGACGGCCCCCGCTGCGCAGGCGGCATAGGGTTTATCAGCCAGCCCGAAGCCGTCCAGGGTTTGCACGCGGAAGTGTTCCAATAGCATTTGATTTGCCAGGCCGCCTTCAAACCGCCAATCCTCGACAGCCGATAGGTGAATCCCTGGGGGCATGGTCACGCCTCGGTTAGACCACGAAGTCGGCATAATCACTTCAGAGGGTGCTAGGCGGGCCAGTTCTTCTAATATCAGCAGGGCGACGTTATCGCCGCTAAACTGGGTGGTGGCAAATTCCCCGGTGCTGATGTCGGCATAGGCTACGCCCGCATGATACCAGTTGCCGGTGTCGGTATCGCCTATCGGCAGCAGTGCGAGGAGATAATTGGCGCGATCCTCCGGGATCAAAGTCGGTTCGATGACCGTGCCTGGCGTTAAGACGCGGCTGACTTCGCGCTCGACCGGGCCACGCCCGGTAACTTCCCCGACTTGCTCGCACACCGCCACATGATACCCGCGTGCTAGCAACTTGGGGATGTAGCTATCTATCGCGTGGTGAGGTACGCCCGCCATCGGGACTTTTTGCGGGTTGCTGCCGTAGGTGCGCCCGGTGAGTGCGATGTCGAGTTCTCTGGCGGCGATTTCCGCGTCTTCGTCAAACATTTCGTAAAAGTCGCCTAGCCGGAACAGCAGAATACAATCCGGGTATTGGGCTTTTATATTTAGGTATTGCTGGCGGACCGGGGTTACCTTCGCCATAGCGTGTCATCTTTCTGGTTTGTACTCGCAGTGGGTCTTGACAGTGTGTTATTCTAACAATGTGATTTTACCGACACAACAGCAAACAACGGAGAGTAATCTTTATGAGCGATGGCGTTATCATTGGGGTAGACCTAGGCGGCACGCGGATAAGGGCCGCCCGCTGTGATGATCAGTTGCATATCCTGAAGCGCGAAGAAACCCTAACGCACGCCGACCAGGGGTTAGCCCCCACATTGGATCGCATCAAAGCGTTGATCCGTATGGTGCTACCGGATGACAACACCCCTGTGACGGGTATCGGCATTAGCGCCCCAGGCCCACTCAACCCGGAAACGGGGGTGGTTGTCGCGCCGCCAAACTTACCCGGCTGGCATAACGTCCCGCTTGGCGATATGCTGCATGACGAATTTGACGTGCCGATCTTCGTCGGGAACGACGCCAACGTTGCGGCCTTAGCAGAGACGATGCGCGGCGTAGCACGCGGGCGCAAACACGTTATCTATATTACTGTGAGTACCGGCATCGGTGGCGGCATCATCACTGATGGGCACATGCTGTTGGGGGATACTGGCCTGGGTGCGGAGATCGGCCATATGCAGTTGGTTGTCAATGGACAGGTGTCATCGTTGGAAAAAGAAGCTGCTGGGCCAGCGTTGGCGCGTAAGGTTCGCGTTCGGTTGCAAGCCGGGGAACGCTCCGAGAAAATTTATGCGCTTGTCGGTGACGATCTCGATCAGGTTGATGGGCGTGTGATCGGCCAGGTGGCGCTGGCTGGCGATCCGTTGGCGTTAGATGTGGTGGGGCAGGCTGGGCGGGTGGTTGGCCTGGGGATTGTTAGCCTGTTGCATGTGTTCAACCCGCAGATCATCGTGATGGGGGGGGGGG
>DAOTUA010000195.1:0-5075 GCA_034437355.1 Anaerolineae bacterium
GTAGGGGAGGGTCGCCGTGCCCTCCCGATACGCGCACCAACGGGAGTCCACAGAGGGACTCCCCTACAAGGGCTTATGGTGGACCAATGTCTCGGTATTCGGTTATGCAACTATTTTTTCAATCCACAAGAACCCCAACAGAAATGATTTGCCATAACCGCCATATGCGAAAGCCCTGAATTGGAGGCTGTCCCCCTTGACGCACACACCCCTTTCATTGTTACACTGCACACTATGATCATTGATTTGCTTATCCTGGTATACCTGACGGCGGGCGTTGTCCTCAATGTGCTGACAGGGGGCGGGTTGGTCCTCACGCTGATCTACCTATTCCGGCGGCAAGCCCCACCACCAGCCCCGCAGCCGGCCACCTATCCGCCGATCACCGTGCAACTGCCCATCTACAACGAACGTTATGTTGTCACGCGCTTACTGGAAGCCGTCAGCAAATTAGATTACCCCCCAGGCCGGCTCACCATCCAACTGTTAGACGATTCCAACGATGATACAACCCGCATCGCAGCACGCACGATTGCCCGCTTGCGGGCGCGGGGGTTGCACGTCCAGCACATCCGCCGGGCAAACCGCACCGGATACAAAGCCGGGGCACTCGCCGCCGGGATGCAAGCATCCGTCACGCCTTACTATGCCGTTTTCGATGCGGATTTCGTCCCCCCACCGGATTTTTTGCATCGCATCATGCCGCACCTACTCGCCAATGAAACACTCGGTATGGCCCAGGGGCGATGGGGCCACCTGAACCCAGACGCCAACGCGCTAACCAGCGCCCAGACATTGGTGATCGACGCGCATTTTGTGATCGAGCAAACCGCCCGATCACGCGGGGGATTGCTGCTCAACTTTAATGGGACCGGCGGCGTATGGCGTGCGGACTGCATCCAGGCTGCCGGCGGCTGGCAAGCAACCACCCTCACCGAAGATTTCGACCTGAGCTATCGAGCGCAGCTTGCCGGCTGGCAGATGATGACCCTCCCAGATGTGGTCGTGCCAGGCGAGTTGCCGCCACAGTTGGCTGCGTTCAAGCAACAACAGGCGCGGTGGGCGCAGGGCAGTACACAGGTCCTCCGGCTGATGCTGCCGCAGGTATGGCGCTCCCCCCGGCTAACACTGCCCCAACGCATCATGGGGACGCTGCATCTGTGCCAATATATGCCTTATCCGTTGTTGGTGCTGTTGCCGTTGTTGTCGGTGGTGTTGCTCGTGGTTGGCGTGTTACCGACGCTCTCGCTAGGGTTTATGATGTTTAGCGGGGTCATCCCACCGCTGATGTACACCGTCAGCCAAATCGACACGCACCCAGTCTGGCCACGTCGCTTGCTAAGCTTACCCGTGTTAATCTTATGTGGAACCGGTATTGCCATCAGCAATACGCTGGCAATCTTAGCCGGGTTGCGGGGCGGGGGGCGCTTTCATCGGACCCCAAAATTCGGGGATACCTGGCTAAACAGTCGCTACACGCTGACCGGGAACATCACAACCTACCTGGAACTGATCATGTGCGCGTTTATGCTGCTAGGAACGCTGATCGCCCTGCGCGTGTTCCCGGTTGTTGCGCCTTACCTAGCACTATCGGCAGCATCTTATGGGGTTGTGGGCGGTTGGGGATTAAGCGACCGCTGGCGGGTTCGACGCACCCGGCGCGAATGTGAGACCGTCAGCGATTAGGCCGCGCACAACGCCCCTTCGGTTGTAACATTCCTGGCAGATTTCCTCCACCCCCTAACCCCTTCCACCGTTTAGCGTGGTGGGGTGTGGGGGCTAATCGCAGGAAATTCTATCCGGTGTGGGCGAAGCGGCCTCGGCCCAGCGCCGTTCGTATTCGGTTAAAAACAGGGCCAGCAGGTCCGGGTCTTTGATGATTAGCAGGTTTTCGTCGTTGCTGGTGGTGGCGTTATTGCTAAAATTGAACGACCCGGTTAACACCGTGTGATCATCTATCAAGATCACCTTATGATGCAGCACATAACCGTTGCCATCCTGCCGGACATCGTTACCAGAGCAGAACATGCGCCCCAGTTCGCTAAACTCGGTTTGGCTGCCGCGTAGCTCGAAAATGCCTTCCAGGGTGATACCGTTGGCGGCGGCTTGCATCATCGCCTCTCCGATCTCGTCGTGCGTGAACGAAAACGCCATAAACCGGATGCGATCTTCTGCTAACGCGATCTCGTCGGTGATAGCACCGACGACATCATCTTCGGACGCGAACAGAATTTCAACTGGGGTGCCATCCTGTGTATATTCGGCGGTGCCTTCGGTGGAAGTCGTCCCGAACTCGCTACGGATGAACATCTCATCGAACTCGGTTTGATAGGCTTGCACGGCACGCTGCGAGCGCAGCGCCAGCAAGTGATTGTTGTTCCGGTAGACGCCGTTACGGGTATAGTTCATCGATCCGGTCCAGACGGTGGTGTTATCCATGATCATAAACTTGTTGTGCATCAGCCCAGAACGCGAATCATCCACAACCGGGATGCCTTCCTCAATGAACAGCGGGATCGACTCATCTTCTTCTTCCAAGCCGTGTTCGTCGTCGGTGACAATGCGCACCGTCACGCCCCGCTCGTGGGCGTCTAGTACGGCCTGGGTGAGTACCTCGTTATCAAACTCAAAGGCGGCAATATCTAGCGTGGCTTGCACCTCACCGATAGCGGCTGCCAGGGGTTCATCAATCCCGTTCACATAAAAGGATTCATCACTTTCACCGGTGGGCGCGTTGAAGTACACCGTCCAGAAGCCCTTCTGACCGCCGAACCCCTGCCCGACGGTTAACATCGTCA
Source organism: Anaerolineae bacterium (assembly GCA_034437355.1). Taxonomy (GTDB): domain Bacteria; phylum Chloroflexota; class Anaerolineae; order Aggregatilineales; family Phototrophicaceae; genus DAOTTY01. Next base: position 2,799 of record DAOTUA010000195.1, read on the forward strand.
CACTTTCCGGCGCAGCGGGTGGGATTTCTACACTTGTGCCGTCGGTGGTATCGGGTTGGGTGATGGGGACGGGTTCGCCGGTGAAGTCTTCCAAAATAGCGACAAAATCTATGCCGGTGACCTGTGTCAAGATAAATGCGCCGACAATCAATATAATGCCGAGTAGTGTCCCGGCTAGCGAGCGCCCACCGCTTTTGTTATTCTTCTTCGCCATTTTGCTCTGCTCCTATCGTTTGATCGGTTTGATCGGTTGCTGGCGGCGGAGAAACCATCGCCAACAACGCCTGTAAAGTGGTCATATTGTCCAGGTCGGTTTGAACCGAAATAAATTGATTGACCTGATGCGCGGGGATGCTGTATCCCAATTCATATGCGCCTTCGGTAAAACGGGCCAACACCGTTCGGGCCTTCTCCTCATCGTATTTGCCACGCTTGCCGATAAAGTTGTTCATCCGGCTCATGGCACGGCGTATCTGTTTGGCTCTGGCGTCGAAGGCTTCATCGTCTAGCCCCTGTGCCGCCATTCGTTCATGCTCGGCGGCCCCCCATGCGAGCAAGACCTCGGCTTCTTCATCGATCAATTCATCCGTTAGGCCGACATCGCCGTACATGCGCTCCATCGCCATTTCTAACTGAGACAACTGTGTTACCTCCATGCTTTAATGTAGGTTGCCGCCACCAATCGTATTACAGATCATTACCGGCGACAAGTGATGTGCCGTCCTCCGAACAGATTTCGACAGTCGGGGCGTATGTCAGGCCACATTGTGGGCACTGGCGGCGCTCAGCGCCTATCGCCTGACGGACGTTATCGTTTGCCAGGTCACGATCTAGCCCGGCTGCTGTGAGTTCGGCTACAGCATACGCGATGGGCCGCCCGTCGGCTAGCTGCACTCGCAGCGTATTGAGTTGTTCGGCTAGTGGGCGCACCTTGCGCTTATTTGGGGGTAAGGCGGTCGTTATTACCCCCGGATCGAAGTGGTTGCGGCACACTTCACAGCGGATCATCTCTTGCCCATTACCTAACGGCAACACCGGGATAAAATATAACCGAAAGTAATGGCGCACCCGTAAGCGGGTGTAAGGGCGGGGTTGCTGGCAATACGGGCAGTTGAACTCGCCCTGGTCGATGTCCTCATAACGGGGACCTGTTCCGAAAATAATGTGTAACAAGGGTTCGCCTCCTGCCGCGCTTCGTTGTACAGTTGGGGTATATTCTAAATCGCATTTACCGAGAAAGCACCATGAAAGAATCTCAGGTGATCGTCCAACGCGCCGAACTGATCCACGGGAGCTATAAACGGTTGGAACTCGCCATCCCAGAAAGCCTACGCCAGATGAAGCCGGGGCAGTGTTTGCTGGTGCGCCCAAAATCTATGCGGGTAGAAAAGGTCTGGAACCCGTATCTGCGGGATGTGTGGTACCCGGCCCACGTCAGCAACCGCCTGATCACGGTCGAGATCGTCTCGCGGCGGGAATACCGCCCCGGCGACGTGATCGATGTGGTCGGGCCGGTGGGGACGCACTATCGTTTTCGTAGTGCGCTGCGGCATGTGCTGCTGCTGGCCTACGATACGCCGCCCTTCCCGCTGTTGATGACGATCCCCCGGTTGTTGGGTAACGATATTAGCGTAACGCTCGTTTTGCTGGGCAGCGCGACGGCCTACCCGACCCATCACTTACCGCCGGAGGTTGAGATTATCCGGGGGGATGACCCGAAAGACCCGTTGAACTGGCACGGGCAGGTGACCACCATCGGCTATGCGGATCAGGTGTTCGCAGTGGTGCCGCCGGGGGATGAACTGGCGACATTCGCGCAGGTGTGGGAGGTGTTCAATCAGCGCCGGGCGGACATCGGCACCAATTATCTGTTCGGGGTGTTTCAATCCGTGTTGCCGTGCGGGGTCGGGGTATGTGATGCGTGCCTGGTCCCGATGAATGGCGGCCCCCAACACGCCTGCATCGCTGGCCCGGCTTTGGACCTGGCACAGATAAAACTCGGCTAAGCGGGCTACAAGCAACCGAGTTTCTGGCGTAGCGACTCCGGGGTTTTGCCCCGGAAACCCGATAACATCATACGTGCTATGTGAAATTCAAAATGCGTCAAGTTTGGTGGGGTTTCACCCCACACCCTATCCCTTTTCCAGAAAAAGTGCAACTACTCAGCCCTCACCCCAACCCCTTGTATGTTAGAGATAACCCGGGTGTACAGTATACTCAAGGAACTGACACCCGGGACGGGGATGAGCTTGCAAAATCCCAAGTTCAGCGAAACTG
>DAOTUA010000196.1:0-11449 GCA_034437355.1 Anaerolineae bacterium
TACCCCAATCGTACTGAAAACGCGGTGCTTGGGCGGGTTCGTCCGCAAAAACAACCCGACCGTTAAGCGTTTTCGCCTGTGCATCGACCGACGTGCTGAAGGTCAAATAGGCACGCACACATGCCGGGAGCAGCGCCATTAGCCCCTGAATGATAATCATCCGGTCGGGGTTGGGCGGCGGGTTATAGATCAAAAGGCGGCGCTTGCCAACTGCTGCGTTGAATAAGGCCAGCATCTCCGGGATACCCCCGACCAAGGTTGCCAACGCCTGTAGTTGTTCGAGGTGTTGCGCCGCCGACCAGGGTTGCGGGGGCGGGGCCGGCATCGGGCGGAGTGGCGGCTCCGTTGGTGGCGACGGCGGCCCCGCCGACAATAAGACCGCGAGGTTACCGGCCAGGTCTTGCAGGTAGCGGCGCGGGAGCTGCGTATAAGTGTGGGTGGTATGCTGTTCGGTCCTGTGGGCAAATGCCAGAATGTGATAGGTCGTATCGAGCTGAAAGATACCAACAGCCGGAACGACTTCGGATGGGGTTAACGTGGCGGTCTCTCGCCACATATCGGCGCTTTGTAACGTCACGCCATCGGAGCGATATACGGTTTGTGTTGCCGTTTTTTCGTCGGCTGGGGGCGTCTGTTGGTAGACTGCCTGTGCAAAACCATCTGTCAAAATCATGACCTCACGTTGGTTTGCTAGGAGCGCATAGTTTACACCACTAAATCGGATTGGTTAAGGGAGGAGGCACCCCGCCCGGCTAAACGCACATGATCGGCACAGGCTTTTAACACCGTCCGTATGTAGTGGCGTAGCAGGCTATGGCCTGGGTTCAGCACGCAGCCGCCCGACAAGCACCGTTTTTACGTAAACGTCAACGCTAGCATCTATTGAGAATTTTACCTATTTCTTACGGGCGCGTGGTATAAAAATGCCGCACACACGCACGGAGTTTATACGACGGAGACATAAACGATGGCAGAAACTTTCACCTTTAAAGCAGAAATCCAACAATTATTAGATATTCTGGTACATTCGCTCTATTCCGACCGCGAGATATTTCTGCGCGAGTTGGTCAGCAACGCATCGGATGCGCTCAACCGAATGCAGTTCGAGCAGTTGCAAAACCAGGATGTGCTAGACGCCGACGCCGAGCTAAAGATCACCATCGCTGCCGACGCGGACGCCGGGACGATCACTATTAGCGATACTGGCATCGGTATGACCCACGACGATCTGATCAACAACATCGGCACGATTGCACGCTCTGGCGCGAAGGCGTTCATCGAGGCACTAAAGGACAAACCCGACGGCACACCCGTTCAGGATGTGATCGGGCAGTTCGGGGTTGGCTTCTATAGCGTGTTTATGGTGGCGGATAAAGTCCGCGTGATCAGTCGATCCCATCACCCGGACGGGCAAGCCTGGGCGTGGGAATCTGACGGCGGGGACGCCTTCGAGATCGAAGCGGCGGACAAAGCGCAGCGCGGCACCGATATTGTAGTGCATCTCAAAGATGATGCCCAAGATTTCGCTAGCGATTGGAAGCTGCGCGACATCATCAAGCGCCACTCGGATTACGTCGCCTTCCCGATCTACATGCCAACCGAGAGCGCGAACGATAACGACGACGAGGACGACCAACCCCCGGCCCCGGTCAACTCGCAGCAGGCTATCTGGCGGCGGCCCAAGCAAGACCTGAACGACGAGGACTATAACCAGTTCTACCGTATGTTTACGATGGACTTTGAAGAGCCGCTTAAACGCATCCATATGAAGGCCGATACACCGCTACAGTTTTACGCGCTGCTCTACATCCCCGCCACGACCGAGCGCAATATGTTCAGCCCGCGCAAAGAACCGGGCCTGAAGCTATACGCCCGTAAGGTGATGATCCAGGAATATAACAAGGACCTACTCCCCGAATACCTGCTGAACATGGTCCAGGGGGTGGTCGATAGCGAGGACATCCCGTTAAATGTCTCGCGAGAATCGGTCAAAGCAGATGCCATCATCGCCAAACTGCGCTCCACCTTAACCAATAAGATACTCGCGGAGCTAGGTCGGCTGGCGACCAAGCGCCCCGACGAATACCTGGACATCTTCGCGGTGCATGGGCGGTGGCTCAAGCAGGGTGTCGCCATCGTGCCGAGCGACAAGCAGGACTTATTACCGCTGTTGTTCTTCCCCACTACCCGCAGCGAGGACGAAAACGAGATGTTCAGCCTCTCGGACTACGTGAATAACATGGTACCGGGACAAGACGACATCTATTACATTGTGGGCGATGACTACAGCAGCACCATTCATTCGCCACACCTGGACGCCTTCAAACAGCGCGGGATCGAAGTGCTGTTCTTCACCGATCCGATTGATCCGATCATGGTGATGGGCCTGGACTCGTTCGAGGATCACGCCTTCCGCAGTGTCGATGAGGCCGACATCGACCTGAGCGAAATCGGCAGCGTCGATGAGGATGATACCGACGAGAACGTGCAAGAGCCGGTCCCGGAAGCGGACTTTGCGGATGTGGTCGCCCGCTTCGAGCAAGTGCTAGGCGAACGTGTAACGGGTGTTCGGGTGGGTAAGAACCTGGTCAGCAGCCCGGCCCGGTTGGTTGCGACTGCCGATGGCAACAATAACCATATGTTCCGCGTTAATCGGCTGTTCGAGCGCGAGTACGACCTCCCCGTGAAAACGCTTGAACTCAACCCGCGTCATGTGCTGCTACACAACCTGGCGCACATGGTCCACGACGACAACAAAACCGACCTGGTTGATTCGGTCGTGGAACAGGTCTTTGAAACGGCCCTGCTACAAGAGGGCATCCACCCGGACCCGGCATCTATGGCGCAACGCCTGTACGATCTGCTGCAAGCAGCGACCCGCAACGGCACCCCCGACTAGCGGGCGGCCCGTCATGGGTAGGCGTGGGAGGGTGGCTGTACTCTCCCACCGACAGGGCAATCACTTCAAATTTTCTAGTGACATAGCGATTGGGATTACATCCCAAACCCTGCCAATCTTTTGAAAAAGATTGACCAAAACTTACCCTTTTTGGCGCAAAGCCCCCGCTAGGCGTTTTAACAAGGTATGATGGACTTTTGACGTCGCTACAGTTTTGGTGCAATAGACTTGATCCCGCCAACTTTTCCCGTAACGATCTGGCGTAAGTTGTGTTATAAATATGTGTTACTATAACGCATACATTGTGCCCATCCCTATCGAAAATTGTTCTAAACAGTCAGGCTTACTATGTCTTTTATCCAAGATCCCCAATTCGGAGAAATTGTTGATTTTAACGCAATGCGGCCCGTCCTACGCCGTATCTACGACCAGATCGTCCCAGATTTGAACCTGCTTGAAGTCATGCACATCATGTCTACCGAGTTTGACGATTCCCCCTCCCACATGATCGCATCCGGCGCGAGTGTCCTCGCCTATCAGATGATCCCTGCTACCGGCGATTTAGAATTGGCCGAACAGGTCAAAGGCGATGGGAATATCTTCTCTATTGGCTGGACGGAGGAACACTGCGGCACGGACCTGTTAAGCATCCGCACGCAGGCAACGCCGCTAGCTGACGATGACGATAACCGGGCTTATCACATCCAGGGCAACAAGTGGATGATCAACAACAGCTATCATGCCGATTATCATCTGGTGCTTGCCAAGCTGGACCCGTCCCAGGATGGCCCACGTTCGTTATCGCTGTTTTTGGTGCCGCGTAGCAGCATCAAAAACTGGGAACGGCTGCCAACGCATGTTTTGCGAAATATGGTGCTGACCACCTACGACATCGACGGCCCCGGTCAGTTGGTTGGTAAGGTGGGCTACGGGCTGGTTTACGTGCAGGCGATGTCGAATGCCGCCCGCTATCAGTGTACCTATGTTGGCGTGCGCATGGCCCAGGCCGCCGTCGCGGAAAGTGTCGATTGGCTGGCAACCAAAAACATTTTCGGAGAAAACCCGATCAATTTCTCCAATGTGTTTCGGCAGCTTTATAACCTCGCCCAAGAAAGCGCCCTCATTCAGTTCATTTTCTACCGGGCCTACGCCACCAACGACGGCAGCCGCCTTCAGTTTAATGGGACGCTGCTCAAGTCGTTTTTAATGCTGCGGATTAATGAAACGCTCTCGCAGACGCTCTCGGTGATCGGCAGTAAGGGGTTTGTGCAAGATAATATCGTCGGGCGGAACTTGATCGATGCGTTGGTGTTACCCGTGTTTGACGGGCATTACACGCTCAATACGTTTATGTCGGCTAAGCATATTGGCCGTTACCTGGACGCGCAAGAGACCGTATCTCCTGCCGAACGCCTATCGCATTTACGCCAGCGCCTATTCCAACGCGAAGTTAAAAACGAACTACAAGCTAACTCCCGTGAGCTGCGCCGCCCGGCCTTCTTCGACTATGAGCAATATTTTGCTGATTTAAACCTACCAATCGAAATCCCGGTTGGGCAATTGGTGGGCCGCGTCAACGCTATGTTGGAGGAGATCAACAGCTTTACCAGTATCAATGCGGACCCGGAATACAAATACAAAATGGGGGATATGCTCCACTGGATGGAAAGCCTACTCGCCGCCGCCGAACTGTGGGCCGTCACAGAAAACGACAACTATCTGAACGGCATCGTCCAACAGTGGAACAAGCTCGCCACCACGTTTAACACGATTGTCAGCGAAAGTGGGTTAAGCGTCGGCTTCCTGGAACCGCTACGGCAATCCCCCTTACCAGACGTAGACGACCCGCGTCGGTTCTTGTTGGGGCTAGCGGACCTGCAACAACAGCTAGGCCAAGCCGAATTGCAGGCCGCCCCCGGCGCAGACTAAGCGGACGGTGACTGGTTGTGGGTAATCGCGGCAATCGTCGTTAATAAATCCTCTTGGGTAACGGGCTTGGTCATGTAGGCGCTGGCCCCAAGCTCGTTTACCCCCTCCGGCCTTTCCACTACAGAAGCGATCACAATCGGCGTCTGTGAGGTGGCCGGGTGCGCATTGATGCGAGCGATGAACTCCGCGCCATCCATGATAGGCATCATCATATCGAGTAAAATGACCATCGGCTGATGTGCTTGGGCCAGGTGTAGGCCCCGCAGCGGGTTATTGGTACATATAACGTGGTAGGCATCGCCGGAGAGGTAATCTTGCATCAGTTGCAAAGACGCGACATCATCATCGACCACCAACACGACCGGGCGGTTGATGTTGCCGCTTGCTAGTTCGACCGTGGACTTATCAGCGTGGGGCAGTTTTTCGGCTTGTGCGGGGAGCAGTGTAGTAAAGGTGCTACCCTCGCCGGGGGTGCTATTGACCCACATATACCCCTCGTGCATTTCGATGATCTGTTTGGCGATAGCTAAGCCCAACCCGGTTCCCTCATATTGACGGTTGGTGTTGCCGTCTACCTGCCGGAAAGCGTTAAAGATGAGTTTCTGGTCTTGTGGTCGGATACCGATTCCGCTATCCGCAACAGTAATAACGAGCCATACACCGTCATCAACCTGTACGTCATCGGGTAGCTGCAAGGAATCTGTTTGGCCGTTAGCCACGGTGATCGAACCGACGGTAAGTGCGACGAATCCCTCATGGGTGAATTTAACGGCGTTGCCCATCAAGTTGGTTACTACTTGCCGGATACGCTGGTTATCGGCTTCGACCGTCGGCAAATTCGGGCTGATGGTTACATCCAGCGATAAGCCTTTGGTCTCCACTTGTGGGGTAATGGTCATGATCACGTCGTTTACCAGTCGTTTGAGGTCCAACGGTCCGCGCTCTAACACAAGTTGGCCGGCCTCAATTTTGGATAGGTCTAACACATCACCGATGAGGGCCAATAGATGCTTGCCGCTACGGTTCACGCGGGAGAGGCGATCTTGTTGCTTGTCGTTGAGATCGCCGTAAACTTCGGAGAGTAGCATATCGCTATAACCGATAATTGCGTTAAGGGGGGTGCGTAGTTCGTGGCTGACATTCGCCAAAAACTGGCTTTTGAGGCGGTTAGCAATCAGCGCGGCTTCGTACAAGTGCGTGTTATAAAGCGCCATTGCCACTTGCCGGGCGATAGCCGCATATGTCCGCGATTCTTCCGCCTCAAATTCGCGGCTGGCGTGCGTAATATCCAGCCCGATGACCCCGACAAATGTCTGGTTGGCGATCAATGGCGAGAGCAGCGCCCGTTCGATATTGGCCCCCGCTAGTAACTTATGAAGCGGGTCTTGGATACCATCGGCGGGGATTTCGGTTTCCAACAGGTGGTTTGTTGCCAACAATTGTTTGTAATGCTGGCTATCTTCCATCGGTACGATCAACTGAAAGTCATCGCTCGGTAGCGGGTAGGCCAGTAGCAGATGGTCGGGGGTTTCGGTCATCGCCAGCGCAACCAAACAGCCCGGCACATCGAATAATTGTTGTAGTAGGTAGGCGGTGGCTTGCAACACGGGATCTTGTTCTAGTGATGAGGTGGTGACGGTGGCGATACGGTGTAGGGACGCCAAGCGACGCGCTCGTTTTTCCATCTCGGAAAGGGTCGCTTGTTGGTGTTCGTGTAGTTGGGCATTTTCGACCGCAACCGCCGCTTGCCGGGCCAAGGCGAAGGCGGTTTGTGCGTCTTGTTGGGTGTAGAAGCCGGGGGTGAACTTATGCAGCGTGATGATCCCGATAATGCGATCATGGAATATCATTGGGATACCCATCCAGGCGCGGACGGGCATCCGTTCAAACGGTTCATCGACCTGTGCTTGCCAGTTGGAGTATCGCTGCGCATCATCCAGGATGACCGGACGGTGGCGGCGATAAATGCGGTGGGGGATGCTGTTGGGCGGGTATGTCATGGTTGCGCCCAGGGGTAAGGCGACCCGCCCGCCTGTGGCTTTAAGCGTTAGCGCGGTGGGCTGTTTCTCGGTAGGGTTGGTGTTCAGTTGGATGGTCGCGCCGTCGTAATCGACCACGCGCTGCATCTGCTCCAAAATTGTTTGTAGCACCTCATCAAGCTGTAGCGTAGAGGACACCGTGCGCCCTACGTCGATCAGCGTATCTGCCATGCGGCGGCGGTCCTGCTCGCTCTCAAACAACCGCGCATTATCAACGGCAATCGCCGCCTGCCGTGCCAGGGCGAAGGCGGTTTCGGCATCGCGTTGGGTGTAGTAGTTGGGTTCGTGTTTATCCAGCGTGATCAAACCAATGATCCGTTCACCGATCAGCATGGGCGCACCGATCCAACTACGGCCCGGTATTGTGACCAGGTTGCCAGCCACGTAAATCCCCCAGGATGATAACTGCTGGACATCGTGCAGCACCATCGGTTGTTTCGTCTGGTAGATTTTCAGGTTCGGGCTATCGTTCACAAAGTGCAGCACATCGCCCACTTTGACCCCAACCAGGTTCCCACGGGTGGCCTGCAAGATACTCACTGAACCATCCGTTACCCCCGCCGCATTGAGCATGATCGAGGCGCTATCGTAATTCACCACACGTTGTACTTGTTCTAAGATGGTATTTAGCACGTCATCCGGTTCTAACGTCGAGGCCACTGTGCGCCCGACATCGATGAGCGTATCCGCCACCCGCCGGCGATCTTGCTCGCTCTCAAACAGCCGCGCATTATCGACGGCAATCGCTGCCTGCCGTGCCAGGGCGAAGGCGGTTTCGGCATCGCGCTGGCTGTAGTAATTCGGCTCAAATTTGTTGAGGAAAATATACCCGATCACCTTCTGGCCGGTCATCATCGGGATGCCGATCCAAGAACGCACCCGCCCGGTAAGCGTCTGGTTGGGGATACCATCATCCGTTCGGATGTCCTTCCAAGCCGCATCATCGGCCTTAATATCATTGACAATGATCGGTTCTCGGCGGTGGTAGACCTGCATGGCATAGCTGATTTCGCCAAACCGGACCCGTGCCCCGCTTGGCATCGACTCTTCGCCACGAGAGGCGGCGATGATCAAGTCCATCGGGTCGTTGTCGCTGGCGGATTGCAACATGATACTGGCCCCGTCGTAATCGACCACACGCTGCATCTGCTTTAAGATGCTCGCTAACACCTCATCACGCTGCAACGACGAGGCGACAGTACGCCCAACCACGATCAACGTATCGGCAATATGCCGCCGTTCCTGTTCTAGCCGGAACAGCCGCGCATTTTCTAGTGATAGCGATAGTTGAGCCGCAACCGTCATCAACAGCGATAAGTCCTGATCATCATATTGGTTGGCCTGCGAACTATAGACACAAACCAGCCCGTTTACCTCGCCGGAGGAGGCCAATAGCGGCACACCAAGCCACGAGACAGCACCGAAAGCCGGGTCATCGGGGTGGAGTTGGATATGAAGCGCATCCAGCAATGCCTGTTCGTTTGGAATATCGTTGAAGTGTAGCGCCTGTTTGCCTTCGATGATCGCTTTTACCAAGCCCTGTACCGCAATCGGCGGTTGATCGTTGTGAATGGTCAGGTTCTCGTCGGAAACAAGGGGGAAGCTCACCCGATCCGCTTCGGCATCATGCACGGCGATATACAGTGCGGAGTGATCGAACAGCGAGATTACCTGCCGATGGATCAACTTCCAGAAATCATCCTGCCCAAAAGATCGTGCCAGAATATGGCTAATTTCGTTGATGATGGCCAGTTCTTGCACCCGCCGGGCGGTGTAGGTGAACAATTCGGCATTTTCGATAGCCACCGCCACACTATTTGCAAACGTGAGCATCACCTGGAGCGCGTTTTCATCGAAGGCGTTGGGATGCTCTGACTGTGAACACAGCACGCCCACCACATCATCCCTAGCCATCATCGGCACCCCCAGGTAAGACGCGACATCGGCCTGGTCGATATGGAAGAACTGTCCGGCGGTTTCGCGTTCATCCCGATTACGCCAGAAGATGGGGGTGGTCTGGTCGATAATCTGCGAGATCAGATGGTCTGTCGGTTGGTAGGGGGTGCGCTCGCTAGATCGCCCGTTGATGCCGTAGGTTTCGACCTGCAATGTATTGCTAAACCGGTCGAACACCACAAATTGAAACTGATCCGGTTGTTGCAGGCGCTCGAAAGCCTCATAGACGCGCTCGGCTAGCTGGTCAATATCAAGCGTGGCGTTCACTAATAAGCTGATTTCGGTCAGGGCGGCCAGGTCTTGGGCGCGGGCCTGCACTTCGCTAAACAGCCGGGTATTGTACAACCCAACCGCTAACTGATCGGCAATGCTCTGCATCATATCGACATCCGTATCATCAAAGGCGGCGGTTTCCGTGCTGCTGATGACCAATGCGCCTAACATTTGCGTGCCACTGCGTAAGGGTAGCGCCGCCTGAGACACAACGCGCCCAACATCTACGATCTCTTGGCGATATAACGGGTGTTTGTGAACATCATTGGCTATAACTTGTTCATGATATTGAACGGCCCATGTCGGTAAGCTCGGTTGGCTGAGTGGCAAGATGTGCCCCGCTTGCACGTCTAGCGGCCCATTTTCTGTATAGGCCACCGAGAGCCGTAACGCCTGTTTATCCTCTGTGAGCAGCATCACCTGGACGCTGCTATACCCGAAGCGATGACAAACAATTTCCGAAACGGTATACAGCATCGCATCCGGTTCTTTCTGAGAGATGATGACCTTTGAAACGCTTGTGGCGGCGCTCAAGCGGGCCGTCTGTAATGCGAGTGTATCTACGACCTCAGTAATTGCTGCGTCCGTCTCTATGGTGGTGAGGTGGTGAATACGTGTGGTGAGGATGCCGGACAACATCAGGGCGGTGTCAAGCTGCGCGGCTTGGTCCAACCTAGGGCGAAACGACTGCCACATAATGCCATAATGGTGTCCATTGTGAGCCAGCGGCATCACAAGCGCCTGTTTGCTCTGGGTGGGGCCGCCGCGGGTCAGGTTTTGCCAGTCGGTATGGGTGCGAATCCAGGCCAGCACCAGCGCATCCGGGGCGTTATCCTCATCCATGATCAACTGTGGCGGCGCGGCACCATCCGTTACCAGGGCGATCACCCCTGGTCCGGTTTCCGCACTTAGCCAACGGATCACCGACTCTGCGGCTAGTTGGGGGGTTGGGGCGCGGTTGATATTGCTAATAAGTTGTTGCACGTCATCAAAACGAGATCCCACAGCAAAAAGCCTATCTAAATATATGATGGTTTGATGTTTACATTATTACATATTATTGCCGACTGCGCGATGAGAGGTCACACAATATCCGTCATCGGCCTGGGCAATCGCTTCAAATTTTTCTAGTGGTATAGATTGAGATTGCATCCTAAACCCTGCCAATCTTTTGAAAAAGATTGATCAAAACTTTAACTGTGAAAATTGAAGATTTTCACAAAAATAGTTGTTACCACTCAGGTACTTCACTTGAACACACCCAGAGCAGAGCAGGGTGAATATGGCCGAAGGTGGTAAAACCCCTCCCCCACCCCACACTTGAGCAGCCCCCGTTGCTCTGTCATAATAACGCCTTGCTGGGGTTAAACACCCCGGCACTTTTTTACGGCTGTCGCAGCACCAGCCTTTAAACAAAACAAAGGACAACCTCATGACTCAACGAACTTTACAGACGATTGTGATCGTCAGTGTGTGCTATGTTGCCGCACAGATTTTTGCAGACATCACCAGCTTGCGGATTTTGCTGATCGCTGGGCTTAGTATCGACGGTGGCACGCTGATCTATCCGTTTACGTTTACCCTGCGCGATATGGTTCACAAAAGCGGCGGGGTCGTCATCGCTCGGACGCTGATCTTCCTGGCAGCCGCGATCAACTTACTGATGGCGGGGCTGTTCTGGTTGGTATCCGTGTTGCCAGCCGATGCAGCCGTCGGCGCTCAAACCGAGTTTGGAGCAGTGCTGGCCCCGGTCTTTCGGATTGTGCTAGCGTCGATACTCGCGGAGGTCACAGCGGAGTTGATCGACACAGAGATATATAAACGGTGGGTGAATCGCTTCGGGCAGCAACGCCAATGGGGGCGTGTGCTGGCCAGTAATGCGGTCAGCGTCCCGGTCGATAGCGCCATCTTCGTAGCTATCGCGTTTGTCGGTGTGGTCGATTTCCCGATAGCGGTTAGCATCTTTGTTGCCAATGTACTGGTAAAGGGGGCCGTTACCGTGCTGTCGATCCCTGGGATTTATCTGGTGAAAGAGCAAGAGATCGAACTCAAGAGCAGTTAGCGCACCGCCCATGGTGGGGTTTCACACTACACCCCACCACTTCTTCCAGAAAAAGTGGACAAAGAGCGTCTATTTTCGTAATTGCTCAGGGGCTTCACCCCCGAACCCCCACAAGTTTTTGCAAAAGCGTGACCAAAACCTTAACTGTGAAGGCGGAACGATCAGGTTAATCGCATCAAATTTTTCTAGTGGCATAGCTTGGGATTGCATCCCAAACCCTGCCAATCTTTTGAAAAAGATTGACCAAAACTTACCCTTTTTGGCGCAAAGCGCCAAAAACTGCTGGTCAAG
>DAOTUA010000197.1:0-3110 GCA_034437355.1 Anaerolineae bacterium
GTAGGGGAGGGTCGCCGTGCCCTCCCGATACGCGCACCAACGGGAGTCCACAGAGGGACTCCCCTACAAGGGCTTATGGTGGACCAATGTCTCGGTATTCGGTTATGCAACTATTTTTTCAATCCACAAAAGCGCCATCCCCCCCACACTATCGCCGCTTTAGCGGCGGGCGGGAGGGGTTTTCACAGCTAAAGTTTTGCAAAAACTTGTGGGGGTTCGAGGGTGAAACCCTTGAGCAGTTACTTTGAAAGTTCGATTTCATTAAACGTCACAAGGGTTCAAAACGTAGGCGCGTAGCGTGTTATGCCTGGGGTTCAGCCCGCTGACCCCCTACAATCACCGTCTGTCGCGTCAACGTCAACAGAACCTAATAACCAGCATCTTGATTTTGAACCGGGAGAGAACCTTATGGGCATGATGGGCGGCGGCATGTATCGCTATCTATTTAACAATAGTGATGATACCAATATAAATCGCGTAACCTGGACCTTGATCAAGCGGGTGTTGGCTTATGCTCGGCCTTACACCTGGAAGATTGTGTTGATGTTCGCCGCGATCCTGGTGAGTACCGGCTTGGGATTGCTCTCCCCGTTGATTATCCGCGAGTTGATCGACAATACCATCCCAGAAGGCAACCTGGCCCGCCTCAATCAGTTGGCGCTGGCGCTGGTGATGATCCCGTTGGTTTCGGCGGGCTTCAATGTTTTGCAGCGTTGGCTTAATGCACAGGTTGGCGAAGGCGTGATTTACGACCTGCGCGTTGCACTCTACGATCACATGCAAAAGATGAGCCTGCGCTTTTTCACCAACACGCGCACCGGCGAACTGATGAGCCGCCTCAATAACGATGTCGTCAACGCGCAGGGGGCCATCAGCAATACGATTGTTGAGATCATCACCAACCTGATCACCGTTGTTGCCACGCTTGCCGTGATGCTCACGATAGAGTGGCGGCTGACAATTATCGGGCTGATGGTGCTACCGGGCTTTATCTTCTTTTCCAACCGGGTGGGCAAACGCCTGCGGGCGCTCATCCGCGAGGCGATGGAGTACAACGCGGACATGAACAGCCGCATGAACGAAACGCTCAATGTGAGTGGGGCGCTGCTGGTTAAGCTGTTCGGGCGGCGCACAGACGAAAATCACGGCTTCCAGGCGGACGCCGCCCAGGTCCGTGATATTGGTATCCGACGGGCGTTTGTCGGTGTGCAGTTGTTCGCCTTCATCGGGCAGATCGGCGCGATTGGGACGGCGGTTGTGTTCTGGGTAGGTGGCTATTTGGTCATCACGTCCGACGCGCTCACTATCGGGACGATTGTTGCGTTTGGGCAGTATCTCGCCCGCTTATACGGCCCGTTACAAGCCCTAGCAACCGCCCCGGTGACGTTCGTTACGTCCGTGGTGAGCTTTGAGCGCGTCTTTGAGGTGATCGACCTGCCGCTAGACATCGAGGAACCAGAAAACGCGCATCGGCTGGAAACCGTCCAGGGCGAGATTGTTTTTGAGAACGTCTCATTCGACTATAACGCTGTCACCGGCGGGCTGTTGAATGATGTCGAGCGCGTCGGGCAGGCTGGGGAGCATACCAAGTCCGGGCGGCGCAACGCCAAGCCCAATCCGCCCCAGGCCGACGCCGACGCCGAACCCACCCACCAGGCGCGAGCGATGGCCCTTTCCGGTATTAACATGCACATTCGCCCAGGCGAGTTGGTCGCGCTGGTGGGGCCAAGCGGGGCCGGGAAAACCACGATGACCTATCTGATCCCCCGGCTGTATGACCCCGTTGATGGGCGGATCACCATCGACGGCTACGACCTGCGCGACGTAGACCTGGACGCGCTCGCCGGGCATGTCGGTATGGTGACCCAAGAAACGTATCTGTTTCACGATACCATTATGAACAATATTCTGTACGCTAAACCGGATGCCAGCGCCGATCAAGTCTATGATGCTGCCCGCGCCGCCAACATCCACGACTTTATCGCTGGGCTGCCGGATGGCTACGATACCATCGCCGGGGAGCGCGGCTACCGGCTCAGTGGTGGCGAGAAACAACGGATCGCGATTGCCCGCGTCATCCTCAAGAACCCGCGTATTCTGGTATTAGACGAAGCCACCAGCCACCTAGACAGCGAATCCGAGGCGCTCATCCAGGATGCGCTTAGCCGCGTCATGCAGGACCGAACCGCCCTCGTGATCGCTCACCGCCTGAGTACCATCCGCGCCGCAGATGAAATCCTGGTGATGGACCGGGGCCGCATCGTGGAGCGCGGCACACACAATGACCTGCTCGCGCTCCACGGCCTTTATGCCGAACTCCACGCCACCCAGTTTGGCAACGAGACCGCCCCCATCCCGACCGATTAAGGACCTCACATGACCCCACCTACCCCCCAACAGCCGATAGAGATTCACTATCACTACGCCTGTAGCTGGATCATCAACCACCATGGGATTAACCAGTTTAAGCACCTGGCGGACATCGCCGCCGAAATGGACGTCGGCTTGCGCGTCCGTCGGATGTTCACCGACCAACACGGCTACGTGATCTATCCGTTTGCCATCCAAGTACCGGACGAAGCCACGCTGCACGATTTTGTGCGGCGTGTCGGGGCCGGGCTGGGCATGGACGATTGGTATATTGTCAATATCAGCTACTACCAACAGGGTGTCCCCTTTGCAGAAAACCTGGAGAAAGTCCTCAATCAGATGCCAAAGTGGGAAGCCCACATCCGCCAATATGCGGATCACAACGCGCAGGTTTACCAGCGTCAACAACACCCCCCATCCAATACCGACGCTTAAAACCCGCATAAGTGAAGCGACGTAAAAAGCGTATGTTGCCTTGTCAAAACGTATCGTGGGGGCTTTGCCCCCACCACCCCCACAAGGATTCAGCAATCCTTGGCCAGCAGTTCTTGGCACTTTGCGTCAAAAAAGATAAGTTTTGGTCAATCTTTTGAAAAAGATTGACAGAGTTTGGGAGTAACTACTCAGGTACTAAACACATCTTACGGTATCGCACCCGCCCTCACCCCCTAAATCCCCCTCTCCCACAGCTTCGCGGGGAGAGGGGGACTTCTCATCGCGTGATTTAGCCCCTCTCCCAG
>DAOTUA010000198.1:0-1797 GCA_034437355.1 Anaerolineae bacterium
TGGGGTGAAACCCTCAGGGTAATCGCATCAAATTCTTCTAGGCGCTGTTGACGTTTGAAATTTCGATCTCGTTAAAGACCACAACGGTTCAAAACGTAGGGGCATAGCGTGCTATGCCCTGGGTTCAGCGTGCTGAACCCCTACAATCACCGGTCTTTTGCGTAAATGTCAATACAACCTAATGGCATAGATTGGGATCGCAGCCCAAACCCTGCCAATCTTTTTCAAAAGATTGACCAAAACTTACCCTTTTTGGCGCAAAGCGGCAAAAACTGCTGGTCAAGGATTGTTAAATCGTTGTGGGGGTAGTGGGGGCAAAGCCCCTGCCATACGTTTCAACAAGATGTGATGTGCGTTTGACGTCGATTCAGTTTTGGTGCGATTGCCCTGTTACTTATCCCCGCGTAGGCCGAGCGCGTCGGCATGGGCTTTCATCGCGTCTAGCACGATGGTGATATGGTCGTTTAGGGTCATGCCGATGGCTTCGGCGGCGTGTTCGATCTCGGTGCGGTTCACGGCTGCGGCAAAGGTTTTATCTTTCCACTTTTTCTTGACGGACTTGGGTTTCACGTCCAGGATGCTTTTAGACGGGCGCACGAGTGCGACCGCCACGATAAACCCGGTCAGTTCATCGACTGCTACCAGCGTTTTTTCCATGGGGGTGGTCGGGGCGACCCCGGTAATACTTTGCGCGTGTGCTAGCACTGCCCGGATAATCTCATCGTCAACGCCTTTTTCACGTAGGATACTGGCCCCTTTGAGGGGGTGCCCGTCCTCATCGCCCATATTGGGGTATTGCTCGTAGTCGAAATCGTGGACCAGCCCAACAACGCCCCAGGTTTCGACATCGGCTTCGGCCCGTTGCGCGTAGGCCCGCATCGCGGCTTCGCAGGCGAGCATGTGCCGCCGGAGGCTGTCGCTTTGTGTGTATTCTATTACGAGTTGCCAGGCTTGTTCACGGTTCATCAGGTTATCCTCAAAATTCTGGGTATGGGTTTAAGAGCCGGGATCAAAGACCATCACGCTGATAGTAATGGATCCGCCAATGGGGATTTGCCCGCGTGTACGTAGTTGCCATGTGCCAGTGACAGGGTCTAGGCTACCGCGTGAGGGCGTGATCCCTTCAAAAAAAACGGTGGTTTCTGCACCAATTTGTATTGAATCTCGGATAAAAATCCGTGGCCCGGCGTCGAAGTCCTCACCATTAACGAATGTGAGAGAGGTGTTTTCCCCCCAGGCACAGGTTCCGGTATTGAGTAGGGTTATTTCGCGTGTGTAGGGTTGGCTCACTTGGAAGAAGCCGCCGGCCTCGCCGTTGTCTGGCACTTGGTCTACGATGGCGTAATCAAATTCACAGGCGGCGATGGTTGCGGTTTGTTGGGCGGAGGTGGTCGCGGTCATATCGGGGGTGATAGACGGCGGCAGGGTGGCTGTGGGGGTGGGGGTTGGCGTTGGCGTCGGTGGGATTACGATAGGTTGTTCGGTGGGGGTGACGGTCGGGTTCTCGGTTGGAGAAGGGGTTAGGGTCGGGGTACTGGATGGTGTCGCTGTGGCATCTACCGCAGCGATAGTCGGGTTTAATGCCCCGATCAGCCCGGTATTCACGGCGAGATACCCGCCGGCGATGAGCCCCAACAGCAGAATTAAGCTAATCGCCCACCAGCGATTGATGGGTCCGCCGCTTTTGGGTTGTTCGGTGACAGGCCTAAATTCGCGGGTGCGTAAGCGTTCCTCGGTCGATGTGCGGGGTTTTGTGGCGGTTGCGGGGGGAGGGGTTGCCAGTTGCGACAAACGGGC
>DAOTUA010000199.1:0-7001 GCA_034437355.1 Anaerolineae bacterium
ACCCACAAACCCGGCGCTCTAGTCCAGGCGGACGGTAAACTGCGTAATCCCGTCTTTTTCGACCTGTTCGATGATGAACCCGCGTTTATCTGGGCGGAACCGTTGGGTGATCGTCCATACATAACCGTAAGCGGCACTATCGGCATATGGCGAATTAAATGTGACAAGATACGTACGGTCATCTGGCTGTGCAACTGCCCAGCCTTCTTCTGCCGGGATACCCTGATGAATGGCCTTGTACATCCCATCGAGTGCGCTTAGGGCCGCATACAACGTATCGACTTCATCTGGGAAGGTGACGGCCCCCATGGTCGTTTTCCCAATGGCGACCAGGTTCATCGAAAAGTTCCCCTCATTTTCTACAATATCCTGATAGATGTTGCAGAACGTTTGCTGCTTATACCAGGTGTCAGGTTCTACCTGTTCGATGCCTTGCGCGTTCATAATTGGCTCGATTTCTTCGGCGGTTAGAATCTGCGTAAAGGGCAGCATGGCCTGTCCGATTACCTCGGCTTCTGGTGATGACGCTTTAAATTTGGTGGCTATATATTGAGACAAAGTTTACTCTCCATTGTTTTCAAATTATCCTATATAACTTATGTTGGTACAAACCAATAAACAAATTAGAGGAAAATAAATACAGTTTTATTGTGCCATCTCAATACCGGAGACTTGATGTGAAATAGCAAATAGCTAGCGCATTGTAACTGCTAAGCGGTTAGTGTATCACGAACCGGCGGCGATGGTCCCGATGTAGGTTGCCCGTGCGATCTCCTCTAGCCGACCGTTCGCCAGGTTCAGCTTCCAGGTGCCCCCGTTGGCGGCACTTGTCAGGATCACGGCGCTGTTTTGCTCCGTCCAGGCCACGGGGCGCAAGTAGTTATATAGCGGGTTGGTGATCGTTTCCTGTGTCATCGCTTGCAGGTCTACTCGTACAAACACGGTTTGGACGGCTTGCGCTGGCGTCCCGAAGTCTTGCACTTGCGCCAGCGCGTATATCGCCTGGGTGCCGTCCGCCGAGATCAGCACATCGCCGCCCTGGGTGTACCCCCGCAACGGGAGCGCGTCCACCTCCCGCGTGACCTGTGCGGTCAAGTCCGTCACCAGCACATCGAACCCGGTCAGGTCGTCGGATAACGCGAGGCGCACCAGTAGCCCGCCCCCAAACCCCGCCCCACAGAAACAGCCCGGCTCGTTGGGCAGATAAGCGCGTGTGTTATCGGCCTGCCAACGCACCTCAAACAGCCCGGCATACTCTGTGTACGGCGTGAACGCGCCCAGGTCCGCTGGTTGGTAATCCATGTAAAGCGACCGGGCATCTGGGCTGAAGGCGACCGGCATCGCGTAGATGCCGTCACGCGGGCCATCGGTCAGCACGTCGCGCCTGTCGGTGCCATCGACTGCCGCTACCTGCGTCACGGTTGTCAGCGCGTTTGGCTCCCCCTGGACGGTGGTCCACGCGATCCAGCGTCCATCATCGGATAGCACCCACTCCACACGGCGCAAGGTGGGCGTTGTCTGGATGAATGGGTGCGGTTGATTGCTGCCATCCGGGTTTAAGATCATCACGCGGTTGGTGGTCTTGTCGCGGTAGATGAGCGCGTCGGTGGTCGGCGTGTAACGCTCCCCCGGCACGGTGACGATGGTCGCCTGCCCGGTGACCATATCTATAAAAGTGATTGTATCGCCGGTGGCCGCTTCTTCCCGGAAAATCTGAACCGGATGCGGTGGCCCGCCCTGCATGGCCAATAAACCTAGCAACAGCCATAGCCTAAACACGGTCGAGCGCCTCCAGCAAGCGCGGCAGCATCTCGCCAGACGGCCCGCTTAGCTTGACATCGGCATAGGATGAGAGCATCGAATAATCCGGGTTGATTTCGATCAGGCTGGCCCCGGCGTTTTTGGCCTGCACCGGCACGGAGGCGGCAGGCTCTACCAGCCCGGAGGTGCCGATCACCAGCATGACATCGGTTGTTTGTGCGATACCGAACGCCTCAGCCAGTTCTTGCTCTGGCAGCATCTCCCCGAACCACACCACATCGGCCCGCACAGATAGCCGCCCACAGTGCGGGCAAGCCGGCGGCCCGTTGTGTTTGTCATAACTTAGCTGCTGGATGTCTACGCGGGTGGGTTGGCCCTGGCAAGCGTAAAAACACTTGTGCCGGTTGATATTCCCGTGCAGGTGGATCACATAGCGACTGCCGGCTCGTTCGTGCAGGTTATCAACGTTTTGTGTGATAATCGGAAACGGATCGAAGTGTCGTTCTAGCGCGGCGAGTGCTTCATGACCGGGGTTCGGTTGGGCCTTAGCGACCATCGCTCGGCGGTATTCGTACCAGTCCCACACAAGTTTGGGGTTGGCCTGGTACGCCTGCGGGGTAGCGAGTTGCTGCGGGTCGTACTTGGCCCACAACCCGCTTTGTGAATCACGGAAGGTCGGCACGCCAGATTCTTTGCTGACGCCCGCCCCGGTCATTACAGCCGCCGATTTAGCCCGCTTGAGTAAGGCGGCAGCTTGTTGGATGGGGTCGGACATGGTGCGGCCTCCTAGCGGATAATCGGTACGCTGCTGTAGGCTGTCGGGTTTTCTGGGTAGATATAGGCCCCGGCGACCCAACCGACTGTGCCATCGACTTTGATTTTCCACCAGCTATAGGTATTGGTCGTGCCGATGATCTCGGCGCGGGTGTTTTCTGCCAGGATGCCGACCCGTGCCGAAAAGATCACCGGTGCGGCCCGGATGTTAACGGTTTCTAGCGCGATCAACGTCTGGCCGGAGGCGGGTTCATCCGGTAGGCCGGGCGCGAAGTTATCCGGCTGATTATCGAACGGCGCAATATAGCGCGTGCTGGCCCACCCTTGGACAAAGGCCGGGCCGCGTGTGTCGATATAGGCCCACGCGCCATCTGCCGATATTTGTAGCACCGTCAGATCGTCGCCGCGCTGGAGTTGCGTGAGTACCAGCGTAGCGACGCCGGTATCCGGCGCATTACGGACGTTTAACGGCCCTTGCAGCACAACCGCCGTCTGGCCCGGCTGTAGCTGACCGTAATTGACGGGAGGGGCGCTAACAGCACGGGTCGGGCGTGGGGTTAGCACAACCGGGTCAGACAAAATCTCATCGACCACGCCCTGACTTGACGGCGGGATCACGATCACATTGGCGGGGTCTGGGGTGGGCTGCGGCCCATAACCGCGCTGGCCGGGCGGCATTGGTTGGGCGCTGGCCCAGACCGCGCCCATCAGCCCGATCAGCCCGATGATCCATAGGTTACGATTCATGCGCATTGCGTTCCTGTCGTTTCTTCTATAGTTCGTAACGGCTCAGGGGCTTCACCCCCCGAACTCCCACAAGCTTTTGCAAAAGCTTGACCAAAACTTTCACACGTCGAACGCATTGGGGGGAAGGCCCACCTTAGCGGCGGTAGGTGCCATCCTCGAACATATCCGATAAACCGTGGCAACCGCGCCCGGCGCTTTCCGCCGCCTGTTCGAGCGCGATCAGTTCATCCCAATAGCGGTCATTCGGTTCGTACATGACGGCTTCAGCCCAGCCCTGCCGGACCAGTTCCGCATTCACGAGCGTATCGCCCACATAGATATAGCGTAGCCAACGGTCGTAGCGGTCCTCGCGCTCCTGGTCGGCCTCCAGCGTCACAATCTGGCCGGATACGAGTTCAGCGTTGGCGTCTGTCGCCTCCTGGTAGCAGGTTTCGCCGCGCTCGGTGGTGTTCATCCCCAGGTAGCGCACCCGCACAACCTGCCCGTCAATCTCCACGTCGATGGTATCACCGTCTATCACCCGCACAACGCGCCCGGTTTCGCGGGCGGCGTTCGGGTTACCCACCGCACCCGATGATCCACTGCCACCGCCGTCGGTGACCTCACCCGGTTGGACTACTTCAATTGGGTTAGCGTTACAGGCCAGCATCGCCAGCAGCAACGCCCCCCCCGCCAACCCAAGTCGTAAACGTCGGAACATATTAGCTTCCTTCTGATTGATAGATACGCGCTTGCACCTATTGTATGGCCTATATCACCGGGCGCAAGCTCGCATAAAAAATGCCCCGCTTAGGGGCATGTCCGTTTGCTCATCACAGCTTTATTTGACACGAACGGACTAACAACCTTCTTACTCCTCACAGCAAGGAGGTTCGGGGGTGGTGATTTCCGGCGTTGGCTCGGATTCCGGTACTGGCTCGGATTCCGGCGCTGGCTCGGAGGTTGGCGGCGGTGGTTTTGCCCCGCGTGGGATCGTCACCGGGTTCGTTTCGCAGACACGATCTTGATTGTCGTTTAATGCGGCAACCTGCCAGGTGTAGTTGTAAATCCCGGCGAGTGACCCGCCGGCAGTATCTAGCTCGGCGGTTGTGTTGGTGGTGGTGGCAGTCCCGACAACGTTACCGTTCTGGTCGTAGACGGTAACTTCGTAGCCTGCCGCACCTTCTGCTGGGTCCCAGTAAAATTGCTGCATCCCCCAATCCATGCCATCTAACGGAGAGGTGGCGACAAACCCGCTACAATCAACCGACTGATTCAGCGTGATGAAAAATTCTGGCGGGGCACAGATGCTAGTCGCATCTGGTGGGTTTTGTATGGGGTAATTTAGCAGATCGGGGTCGATGTCGGTCAATGTACTGAGCCACACCCGGTCCTCTTCATCGATGACCTCGCACGTTTCCCAGGGGCCGGTTGTTCTGGGTACCCCATCGGATATAATGCGGATAATCTCGATTTCTTCATCCTGTAGCGCCCGTAGCAGGTCATCCCGGATTTCAATCGGCACAAAAGCCTTCCAGCCTTGCGGCACGATCAGGTTATTGACGACCGCTTGACCATCGATCACATACAGGATCATGGTATTATCGTCCCGTGTTTCGATCACCACCGTGCTACTAATAGTAATTTCTGATTCATTAACAGTCAGCGTAACCGGCATCCCCTGCGGACTCTGAACCATCAGCGAGTCGGGGGCCTCCTCACAATTGCTACTGCCGATACCACTACGGAAATAGAAGGCCTGCATCGGTGACTGGATAATATCCTCAACGACGATCAAGTCTGCCGGGTCTAGCGGGGTCTCTAGCAACTCCGCGAACATCCACCCAGCCCGATCATTAGCCACCACACGCAACCACTCACCATCTTTGCTGCGCCCCTCCACCGTGACGGCTTCCCCCGGCGGTATCACGTCAATGATATTGAAATTGAAGCCGGCCCCGGTGCGCACGCGCACGCCCTCGGTACTCTCGGTGACGTTGGCCGTTATCGGTTCGATCTCTGGAAGATCCGACGCCCGCACTTGCCCGGTGATCTCCGCATCCCCTAGCAGCATCATCACCACGCCCTGCCCTGGCAGTGTCCCCGGTAGATTGGCCTGGGTATTGAGAACCGCAATCCCCCAGGTGCTTTGCGCCTGATCTAAGCCGGATGTGCGCAGGCTCAACACTTGTGATAGTCCGGCTCGGTCGCGGGGTTCATTAAACGCGATCTCGGGTGCATCGGATGTCAAAGCTGCTTGAACCAGAGTATAGCCATAGCAAGCACTATTGCGGTCTAGTGCATCGCAGTTATCGCCCAATTGGGAAAGCGCCTGCGCCAAAAACGGGGAACAGGTCGCGCTACCTTGTGCCTGCACCATGCCTACAATTAAACCTATAGCTAGAGCATTGAATATCCATGCGAGTTTTCGCATACAATCACCTTTTAAATTTACTAAATGCAACACTTAATATCTTACACGTATTGGTGACATTTTGTTTGGTGTGAGGTTATAATTTTATTTGTTTTTTTTCAGTCGGAGCGAGATCGAATCTGTGTTGGTTGCCCCCGGCGCTTTAGAACTCGTAAACGTCAAAGTCCCAGGCCAGATGCACCGGTCCGCTGTAGGTCTCGGCGGCTTCAGTCACAAGCGGGTGAGGGTCGGTATTCCATACATGGTAATGGATCAGATAAAGCGATTTTGCACCGACACGGGTCGCAAGCTGCCCGGCTTGGCGGGCGGTGCTGTGCCCTGGTGGTGGCCCGGCGGCCTCATGGATGAGAATATCCGGTGCTTTCGCGGCCAGTTGATTTAACGAATCGGTCGGTTCCGTATCGCAGCTATACGCCAGGACCTTTCCGTTTAGCTTGTTTTCGATGCGTAATCCAATCGTCGGGACAAAGTGCTGCACCGGCCATGATGTAATGCGGAAATCCTCATTTTCCAACACCGGGGCGGCCCATCGTTCGCTAACGCGGTTGAATGTGACCGGGAAGAAGCCGGGCCACTCGTCCCAACTGAAGCCCATCAGCATATCTTCCATACGGTTGAGGCAGTGATGCAACCCGTAAAAACGTAATGGGGCCTTGCGCCCAAGTAACCACATGTGCATTAACATATTCGGCACACCAGACACGTGATCCGGGTGAAAGTGGGTCAGGATGACATCTTGCACAGTCTCGTCATCAATGCCCATGTTCTTGATTTTCCCTAACGGATTAGACCCGGCATCAATCAACACTGGGCCGTTTCGCTCCCCCACTAATAATAAATGGGTGTTGTCATGTTCGGCATCGGATACCGCCGCCGCCGACCCTAAAACCACAATTTTTGCCATATAAATACCCTTAGCCTGACTATGATATTGGCTAGAAATCTATGCTGGCTATCTTAACACAACTTACGCGGGTTAGCGTTTCGTAGCGAAAGGCTGCGGAGGGATAATCTCCCTGACCAACTTACATGCCAAAATCTGTGCTTTTTCCAGAAAAAGTGTAACTACTCAGGGGTTTCACCCCCGAACCCCCACAAGCTTTTGCAAAAGCTTGACCAAAACTTTAGCTGTGAAAATCGAAGATTTTCACAAAAAACAGTTGTCACAACTCAGGTCCTTCGCTTGAACATACCCCGATCAGAGCAAGGTGAAGATGGCCAAAGGTGGTAAAACCCCCCCCTCCCGCCGCTATTGTGGATTGAAAAAATAGTTGCATAACCAAATACCGAGACATTGGTCCACCAT
>DAOTUA010000200.1:0-5688 GCA_034437355.1 Anaerolineae bacterium
TAGAACGTAAGCGGGTCCTGCCGGGTTTCGCGTCGCCACTCACCCGGATAATACCGCCCATCCCGCATCAGAAACACCCGCCCAGAGCCAATAAAATTCACCGAAAATGCGAAGTTAGGCGGCCCCCAAAATTGATCGCGAACCTTCGGCTGGATAACGTGTTCTTCCTCGATAATGACAACATTCTTGGCCTGCACCTGCGTATTCGTCAAGCTGTCGAAGTGTGCTTCCTCATCGGTGAAGCGTAACCAGGCGTCGGCCTCGGCGTCCCACTGCCAATCGATCACCATATTTCGGTAACGGACCAGCGCACGATCTAGCGCAATGCCATCGGTGGGGGGCGTGTCACGAAACGCCATCCCGTAGACGGGTTCAGCGGAGGTATCCGCGTTGCGTTCGGCGGCTAATTCAGTGCGGATCAGCCCCGTATCACCAAACAGCGTGTGTTCCAATGCTAGCCCTTCTTGGGGGTAGCGGCACAAAGGCGGGCATGGGCCAGACCCGCCCACCACACGCTCGCTCATCAGCGCATCGCCAAACAGAATCTCAAGCGTGCCCTGGCTCATCCCCGAATAAGAAAATAGCGAGCGATAAATGCGCGATAACTCAAAATCGACCAGCCGCCCACTGCGCACCGGCCCGATCTGCTCGAAGTCCTTTTCGTAGAAAATCGCGCTGAAACGGGTCACGCCACCGGCGAGTAAATGTTCCCAGACGACCTCGGCGTCGTTCAGGCCGCGTTGATATTCGCGGGTGAGGGGGGGGAAGTTCGATATTTTGATCAACAGCGGACGGCGGTCCAGCGTGGCGGGGTCGTCAGCAGGTAGGCCCGTCAGCGGGTTGATCCCTTCCGGGTAAATTTCCGGGCCGATGAGTGCGTCATCCTGTGCGGTGATCGGTGTCCAGGCCACCCCCACCAACAAGAACAACAGTACCAGGCGATGTAACATCATAGCGTCCCTCATGGTAGCTTTTTGGCTGATAGTTGAATCGCCATGGTATCACCCACCCCTGGCTTATAACCAGTCGATCTTTTGAACTGCACAGGCACGCAATCGACCGGTATCGTGTGCAGACCGGATTTGCCGCTAGGGATATGTCAACGTATAGCTGTCAGTGGTCAGGTCGATATTGCGCACGTCGTCTAGTTCCTCACGGTTGCAATCTTCCAGCAGCACATCGTAGCGCCCCGGCGATAAATCCCAGGTGCGCGTTGTGCCCGCACGGATGATCTCGGATGGACCAAGTTGATCCTCGCCCCAGGTTAGATCGTTCGATTCGGAAATATACACATAGCAGATATTCACAATGCCGTTATTCTGCAAGCCTAGCGTCACCAAACCGTTAACGTCCGCATCTGGTGGGGCATCCCCCGTTACAAACGTAGAACCGCCCGGCGTGTACGTGAAGATGGTGCCCCCCTCTACCGTGATATTACGGAAATCCTCCAGGGTACGCCCATCACAGCCGACCAACAACAAGTCATAGCTCCCAGTGGTAAAGTCCCAACTGAAAGACGCGCCCGCCCCAATCTGATTGTTTTCTAGCTGGTCGCCCCCCCACACGCGGGCCGTTGTGGGCGAGATATACGCCGAACAAATGGCTGTCAACGAGTCGTTAACCACGGTCAGGGTATTTCCGGAACCGGCGGGCGGTTGGGCCTGTTGCGGTGTGTCCGGGTCGAAGTTGGCGTTAATGTCACGCAGGATCGCCTGCAACGGCAAGATGCCGCCCAAGCGCCCGGCTGTACGTTCCTCAGAGACAACCCATGTCGGTAACCCGATAAACTCGCCCATCTCATTGACCGCCAAGCCGCCGCTGTTGCCGCCAGAAATCTCTGCATCCGTCCGATACCAAACTGGCAGACGCTCGCCGCCGATAGTGCCATTCTGAACCGAAACAATCTCGCCGGAGGTGATGATCATGTATCCCTCACCAATGCCAGGGTAGCCGAAAACGCGCACGCTATCCCCAACGGACACCTGATCCTGTTTGTTGGCGGGGAGGTAGGGTAGATTTTCAGTCTCCGCGTTGATTGGGTTACGGCGTTCGTCCCGGTCGATTTGCAGCACCGCAAAATCCAGCCGATCCGACACGTACAACAACGAAGCATAATAACGAAGCTCTGGCTGTTCGCCAATATCACCATCGAGCATGTAAATCGCGTAGTCGTCGCCGTCCTCGATCACATGCTGGTTGGTGTAGATTATCCCATTACCCGAAATGATCGTCCCCGTCCCACCAGCAATTGCCCGACGCCCGCGCAACGTTTCGATCATCACCACGCTAGACGCGATTTCCTCGATGCTCTCGCCGCTAACATCCTGGGCAATAACCCATGCTGGCAAGGCCCCTAGGAGCAGTATTAACAATAGGGCTAGTCTTTTCATGAAACATTTTTCCTTAGTCCAACACCACAACTAAGCCAAGTATAACACTCACTGCCGCCCATAGACTGAATAAACCCTGAAAAGATACAGCTATAACAACGGGGTTTTATCCATCGTGTCGTAATCGCACGCTAGCTCACGCCAAGCCCGCCCCAACCGCCGGAACCCGGCTTCGATCTGATCTGGCTCTTGCAACGCAAAGTTGATGCGCAGCTTATAGCTGCCGCTACCGTCCGTATGGAACACATTCCCGATGGCGTAAGCGACCCCCGCCTGCAACGCATTGACGAACAACTCGGCGGCCGTTGGCCCCGTCTGCGGGAGTTCGACCCACAAGTACAGGCCCCCATTGGGTTTGTACCAGCGCGTCCCCGGCGGCAGATAGCGTTCTGCCGCCTGGATTGCAATATCACGCCGCAACCGTAACTCGCTGATATTCCGGTTCAATTGCCCCGCCAATATCCCCCGCTTCAGCAATAAGTGGATCACGCGCTGGTTTAGGCCCGGTGTCGAAATATCTGCCGACGCTTTCACCCGCGCCAGCCGTTCGTAGTGATGATTATCGCTGATCAAATAGCCAATGCGCATCCCCGGCAGCAGCACCTTGGTAAACCCACTGGCATAGATCACCAGCCCGTTTTCATCGAGTGCCTTTAACGGCGGAATCACCTTCCCCTCAAAGTGAAATTCCTGGTAAACGCCGTCCTCCAGGATAATCAGCCCGCGATCTTCCGCCAGCCGTAGCAATTGGCGGCGACGGTGGAGTGGCATCACATTACCGGTCGGGTTCTGGTAGGTGGGGGTGATGTACATCAGCCGGGGCTGGTTTTCTAGCAGATAATTTTCCAGACAATCCAACCGAATTCCGTCCTGGTCCATCGGCACCCCGTGAATGTGAACCCGCCGCGTGCGGGCGATGTCGATAATCCCGACATACGTTGGGTTAGATGTCACCAGCGTATCCCCCTCGGATAACACCGCCTGCACCGCTAGGTCAATCGCCTGTTGTGTGCCGCCCGTAATCAATACCTGCGACGACGGGGCCTGGATGCCCCACGAGCTAACGTAATCTCGCACGGCAGCCCGTAGCGGCCCGTACCCCTCCGTGACCTCATAAGTTAGCGCGTCGGCCCCGTCGCGATCTAACACCATATTGATCGCATCGCGGGTATGATGTACCGGGATAAACTCTTTAGGTGGCGTACCATGAGAGAAGTTGATCACCCCCGGCTTACGGGCGAGTCGCATCATCTCCCGCACGGATCGGTCCTGGGTGGGGCGCTGTTCGGTCACCTCCGGGCGTGAGGGGGGCGGGGGGGTATCCGTTGTGCCCCGCGCAACGAACGTGCCGCGCCCGGCATGGGCGCTCAGGTAGCCTTCGGAACGTAGCTCGGCATAGGCATTCACCACACTAATCCGGCTGATCTCCAGACGGCTTGCCAGGTCCCGGCTGGCCGGTAACCGGGAACCAGCCCGTAAAATCCCACTATCGATCTGTAACCGAATGGTTCGTATCAATTGACGATACAGCGGCTCTTCGCTGTTGCGATCCAGTGTAACGGATAAATTTTGTGCCTCGACCATAGCCGACCTCTTTCGCATGGTTGGTATTCTAGTAACTTCACCCTATCATAACCAATTTCATAGCCAATGTGTACCAACTAAGTCCAATAATTAGGGCCATTTCAAAGGTGCGGTTTCACATCTTAGGGATGCTATCCCCGCACCCCGACAAAGGATTGATACCCTTTGAACCCGTGTTTTCGGACGCAGGGCGTCCGAAATGATAAGGTTTTGCCCACTTTTTTTAAAAATGGTGGGGTTTGGGGTGAAGCCCCGCTAGCTTGCCAATCATCTGATAGCACCTTGCCCACAGTCCGAACTTGGAGTGTAAGCTGCTTCGCAGTATCATTAGAATAAGTAAGTGAGGGTCGGAAAAAAAACAGGGGTAGATCAAACCATGGCAGGTGTTTCTCGCAAATATCAAAAATATGCGGATGGCTATACCAAACGTCTGAAATCGAAACGCACCGAACAACGCCGCAAAGCTGCGCGGATGGTCGGCGAACTAGGGGTAGAGGGGGCCATCCCGCAGCTAATCGAAATGATGAATAACGACCCTGACGAGCAGGTCCGGCAGAACGCCCGCTACGCGCTAGGGATGTTTGCCGCCTTTAACAATGCCGTCACCAACCCCGACGAAGCCACCCGTAGCGAAGCCATCAGCGCCGTGCAAAAAATGTTTGAAACTGGCGACATCGGCAAAGAGCCGAGCCTGCCAGATGCCACACTCCGCAATATCTTGTTCGGCTTATCCGGCTTGCTCGTGCTATTGGTCATCGCAAACCTGGCGCTCTTACTCCTGGCTGGGGATGGCGACAGCACGCCCGTCGTCGATCCGGCTAATGCCACCGACGTGCCTCTTGTCGATGCCGCTACACTTGCCCAGAATGCGCAGGATCGCATCACCCTATTGGAACAAAACGTAACCGGCCTCCGGGCCAAGTTCACCCCGGTGATGCAGGGCAACCAACCCGGCCCAGAAGCATGTCCCTTTGGGTATACCAGCGCCACCCCCTTGATCATCAACCAGGAAAACCGGCTGAATTACCCTAACCTCGCCGCCATCTATGAGAGCCTAAACAACACCCTCGCCACATTTGACGACGCTAACACCCTGGCAGATAACGCTTGCCTAGATGTCGAACCGATCACCGCCGACCGCGCCATCAACGTGCTGAACGCCATCACCACTTTTCAACAGGATGCCCCCAACCTCCGCCAGCAACTCTCGGACATCACCGCCGCCAGTGGCCCCACCCCCATCCCCACCGAAACGCCTATCCCCACCGCCACCCCGGACTACTCACAGAACATCGCACAGATTTATAACCTGATCGATGAGATGACCGGAGCGCGTGGCCCATACACATTGCTAAACCAATACTGGACCGAAGCCCAACAAAACGCCGGTATCACCAACGGCTGCCGCAATGCCCGCCCCACCATTCCCCCAGATGTTACGCTAAGCCAAGAACAAAGCACCAGCTCAGAATCGCTGCGGCTGGCCGTAGAGAACGTCAACCTGGGCTTAGATGCGCTGCGCCAAGCGTGGGACAATTTCGAGCAGTCTTGCAGCCAGGGCGATCTAGTCGTTGCCAGTAATGCCACCACCGGCTTAGCCACCGTCCAGACCGTCAAAGCCGCTTTCGATACCGCCGACCTCTATCTACAGGAATTACGCGGCATTACCCCAGGGTAACCCTAGGGTGCTATTTATCGGAACCAGCACCCCCTA
>DAOTUA010000201.1:0-17190 GCA_034437355.1 Anaerolineae bacterium
GGCGAGTCTTTTTCAGGCTCGCCCCTGTTTATCTGGCACAGGCGGGCACCCGTCATATTCGGTAATCTGTCCACTTGAACACCCGCCAATGCTTTGTTAAATTTACAAAATTATGTTGAACCCAAGGGATTTATATTATGGCATCCGAAACACCCCTTGTAGATAGACGCGCATCACGGAACTACTTCCAACGCTGGTTGGACAACGTCTTGCGCGACCGCTTACTATTCGGCTTACAAGTGGCAGCTTCTCTTCTAATCCTTTACTTACTCTGGACAGGTGTCACCAACATCTTAAACGGCGATTATACCGCCGAAAGATTTCTGAACCAATTGATTACCGGGACCGCCCAGGGGAGCGTCTATGCGTTGATTGCGCTCGGCTATACCCTGGTTTACGGCATCCTGTTTATGATTAATTTTGCGCATGGCGAAGTCTTTATGTCTGGCGCGTATGCAGGCTTTTTTGTTATCTATAGTTTTGATCAACTTGGCTTCCTAGAGAACCAAACCGCACTAGCTATCCTGATAACCGTCCTTGCCGGTACCATCGGGTCGGTGATTGTCGCGTTTTTGCTGGAGCGCATCGCCTATCGCCCCTTACGCAACGCGCCGCGCCTGGTCCCCTTGATTACCGCTATCGGCGCATCCATCACGCTACAACAGTTGTTTATGCGCTTGTTCGGGGCCAGTACCCGCAGTTACCCGGTTATCAACCTGCACATTCCCTGGCTGTTCCCCAACGCGGAGTGTGAGCAGATCGACGGGGCCGAAGTCTGCCGGGGGATCGACCTGATCAACGGGCGCTATACCCTGGAGTATTTCAACGGCGATCTTGAACTCCGCCTACGCCCGATCTACCTGTTTGTATTCGTTACCGCCATGCTGTTGATGTTCTTGTTATGGTTATTCATCAAGCAGACAAAAGTTGGGCGGGCGATGCGGGCCGTTGCGGAAAACAAAGAAGCCGCCGCGCTGATGGGCGTCAACGTTGACCGCGTAATCGTCATCACGTTTGTACTGGGCGCGGCGCTGGCCGGGGCGGGGGCGGTGCTGTTCGCACTGTATAATCGGCAGGTTGGCCCCTTCATGGGCTTTACGCCCGGTATCAAAGCATTCACAGCGGCGGTGTTGGGTGGCATTGGCAACGTCCCCGGCGCGATGTTCGGTGGGTTGGTGCTAGGGATTGTCGAATCCGTTGCCCCGGCCCTGTTAGGCTGGTCCAACCAGATCAAAGACGTGATCTCGTTTATCGTGCTGGTAATGATCCTCATCTTCCGCCCCACGGGTATTTTTGGCGAAGCCATCACCGAGAAAAAGGCATAAGGGGCCGATTATGTTTAAGCAAACCGTTATCAACCGTAGCCTATACTTATCCGCCGGTTTTTTCATCCTGGCGCTGACGGGCGTCTTCGGCTCATTTTCGGACCTATCCGTTATCAAAGATGTGCTGGCCCTAAGTACCGTTTTATTCGTGGTGATGGTGATGGGCACGGCCTTCTATATGGCGGCCCTTTCACATGAGGACGATACCCGCACCTTACTTGCCAATAGCGTGTTCGGTGGGCTGGTCGTCTCCGTCTTTCTCGGCCTGACAACCCTCATGGCCTACACCGTCCGCATCGAGGACGGCGAAACCATTACCCAAATTCGTCAATGGGTGCGCTTCACCTTCCCGAACTTTTCTATCTCCATGTTTGAAGTTGTGCTATTCGGGCAGGGGTTTATGCCGGGGTTGCTGCTACTACTACTAGGCGGCGCTGTCATGGGCGTGCTGGGGGCCGGGTTATTCCTGTTGCCGAACCGCATCCGTAGCCTGATCCTATCCTCACTCAGCTTTGCCGTCATGCTTGGCCTGCTCCAATCGCAGCTTATCCGCATCATCCCGCTGGCCGATGCGCTCACGCTCTTGATCGCGCTGCTGCCCGGCTACCTGATCGCGATCTTATTCCCGAACCTGCTACTAGCTGTGCGGGCCGCGCTGGGGGCGCTCGTCGGTGCCGGGGTCGGGTTAGTCGCGTTGACGTTGGTCAACAACAACATGATCCAACCGGCGCAAGTCTCTATCGTGCTGAAGCTAACGCCGCTGTTGTGGTGGTTGCTGTTGGTCGGGGCGAGTTTTGGCTTGCTCGGCGTCACGGCGGGCGTGGCCAATCGCACGCTCAATGCAGGGGTGATGTACTTCATGACGGCCTTACTCATCACCGGCATCATGAACTGGCAGAGTGGGATGACCCTCACCGCCTTCGTGATGACCCTGATCACGCTAGTTATCCTGGCGGGGCTGTTGCCGACGCTCACCACCCGGTCCGCGCAACAACGCGACCAGCTACCAACAGTCCAACGCACATTATCACAGCAAACCCTGTTGATCCTGGCGTTGGCGCTGGCCTTCATCGCCCCGACCTTCTTAGGGCGCTCGCTCACGTTTGCGCTGGCGCTGGTCGGAATTTACATCATCATGGGGATCGGCCTTAATATTGTGGTCGGGTTCGCCGGCCTGTTAGACCTGGGCCACGTTGGGTTTTTTGCGATAGGGGCCTACACCATCGGCCTGCTCACATCGCCTACCATTCTCACTTGTGGCGGTATCCCCGCCTCCGATGTGCTGGTGCGCGATGTAACCGCCGTCCGTGAGGTGCAAGAACTGACTGTCGAACAACAAACCGGTAACGCGCTGTTCATCGAGGACGACGATACCGGCCTGCTCGTGCCAATTCAGTGTAACGTGTTGAACTTCTGGCTGGCGCTGCCGATAGCGGTTTTTGCTGCCGGGGCATCGGGCATGATCCTGGGGGTGCCGGTGCTGCGCCTGCGCGGGGACTACCTCGCGATTGTCACGCTCGGCCTCTCCGAAATTATCAGTATCATCATCGGCGCGAGTACGTTTAGCCATGTTTTCGGCTCCGCCCAGGGCATCTCCCCGATCCCCTCCCCGATCATCGATCTATCGCTCATCCGTGATGGCTGGACCTTCGAGTTTTTCAGTTCGCAGATTTACTATCTGATCGTGCCGGGGATTCTGTTTGCCGTGTTTATCTCGCAACGACTGGTCAACAGCCGGGTCGGGCGGGCCTGGCGTTCGATGCGTGCCGATGAGGATGTCGCAGAGGCCATGGGCATCGACCTGGTACGCGCTAAACTCTCCGCTTTTGGGATTAGCGCGGCCTTTGCTGGCCTGGGGGGTGCCCTATTCGGGGCGGGGTTGCAGGGGGCCTTCCCGAACAGCTTCACGCTGCTCGTGTCGATCAACGTCTTGTCGATGATTATCATTGGCGGGCTGGGGTCTATCCCCGGTGTGATCGTCGGGGCGCTGGTGCTGGTCGGCCTGCCGGAAATCCTGCGCGAATTAGATGACTACCGCCTGCTTGTGTTCGGGATGCTGCTGGTTACAACCATGCTGCTAAAACCGGAAGGGCTGATCCCACCACCCATTCGCAAGCTCTCCGAACGTGCTACCGAGTCCACATCGACCCAACCTGCAACAGGAGACTAACCCATGACAGACGATTATCTCTTAGATGTGCGTGGTATGGTCAAACGCTTCGGCGGCCTGACCGCGATCCGGGCGGTAGACTTGCAAATACCACGCGGGGCCATCGCCAGCTTGATCGGCCCCAACGGAGCCGGTAAAACAACCTTTTTCAACTGTGTCACCGGCTTCTACACCCCAGAAGAAGGCGATATTTTCTTCAAAGGCAAGCCGATTACCGGCCTGCGCGTCGATAAAATCAGCGAAAGCGGCATTACCCGCACATATCAAAACATCCGGCTGTTTGCCGGCATGACCGCTATCGAGAATATCATGGTCGGGATGCACTCGCGGATGCAAACCAACCTGCTATCGGCTGTGTTGCAGTTTGGGCAAGCGCGTAACGAAGAACAAGCAGCCATCGACAAAGCTGTCCACCTGTTGGATTTTGTCGGGTTGGGGGATGTCGGCGATATGCTTGCTCATAACCTGCCCTACGGCTTCCAGCGGCGCTTAGAGATCGCACGGGCGTTAGCCTCCGAGCCGGACCTGCTGCTGCTAGACGAACCCACCGCCGGCATGAACCCGCAAGAAACCGACAACATGATGCACTTCATCCGGCGGCTGCGCGACGAACTCGGCCTGACGATCTTCTTGATCGAACATGATATGAGCCTGGTCATGAATGTCTCTGACCAGGTTAGCGTGATGGACTACGGGCAAAAAATCGCCCAGGGCACACCGCAAGAAGTCCAACGCGACCCGAAAGTCGTTGAGGCCTATCTAGGGACCCCCGCCAAAGACAAAACCCTGGATGAGCTTGATGAAGCCGCAAAGGAATAACCCCCATGCCACCGCTATTAGAATTACAGGATATTCACACCTACTACGGGCAGATTCACGCCATCAAAGGTATCTCGTTGACCGTAGAGCAAGGCGAAGTTGTCACGCTCATCGGCGGTAACGGGGCCGGTAAAACAACCACGCTAAACACCATCTCCAGCGTGATCAACGCTCAAGAGGGGGCCGTACTGCTCAAAGGGGAGAATATCACCCACTACCCGGCCCACGAAGTTGTACAACGTCGGGTGATCCACGTCCCGGAAGGCCGTAAGATTTTCACCAAACTCACCGTTGAGGAAAACCTGGTCATGGGGGCCTTTCAACGGGGCGACCAGGACGGCATCAAAGCAGATATGGCTTTTGTTTACGACCTGTTCCCGCGCCTAAAGGAACGCCGCCGCCAATACGGGGGGACGCTCTCTGGGGGCGAACAACAAATGCTCGCCATTGGACGGGCTATCATGGCCCAGCCAGAAATCTTGCTGATGGATGAGCCGTCGATGGGCTTAGCCCCGCTTCTCGTGCAACAGATATTTGACGTGATCGAATACTTGAACAAAGAGCAAGATACAACGATCTTGTTGGTCGAACAAAACGCGCTCATGGCCCTAGAAGTTGCCGACCGCGCCTACGTGTTGCAGTCCGGCCTGATTACCCATGCTGGGGATGCCAAAGAACTACAAGCCGACGAAACCATCATCGAAGCCTACCTCGGCGGGTAAGCTGTCACGACGGGCGGGTACATCGTTCCGCCCGTCAAACAAACGTGAGCGTGTCGGTCGTGGCGTTGTGCGTGTCCGTATAGGCCCCGCGTGCGTTGTGATCTTCCACCGCCAGCGCCAACTGATACATGCTCTCGCGGGTCATCTGGCGCAACTCATCCCGTGGGATACGCCCCCGCCCGCCCGTCTTGAAGCGAAACGGCCTACCAAAGTTCAGGTGAACCCGATGCCGCCGGAACCGCCTCAGGCTATCGTACCAGCCCTGCCCATAAGACAACGCCGCCGGGACAATAACCGCATCGGCTTTGGTGGCGATGTACGTCATACCGTCTTTGGCCTTGGCTAGCCCCTCTGGATGGCGCGTTCCTTCTGGGGCGATCAAGATCAACTGCCCATTCCGTAACAATTCGACCGATTGCACCAACGCCTGCCGGTCGAGCGTGCCCCGATCAATCGTATAACAACCCCACCAGCGCAAGAACAGCCCTTTAACCGGGTGCTGGTAATTTTCTACCTTCGACATCGGAATCACAAACCGATCATCCACCGCCCCGATACACAGAATCGGGTCTAGCGCGGTGATGTGATTCATCATCAATATCGTCCCGCCCGTCTGCGGGATGTGATTTAACCCGGTTACCTGCACATCCCACAATAACCCAAAACCAATCGGCTTGAGTATCCGCTTCATCCACCGCCGCCGCCCCGCCAGGCCCGGCTGCCGCGTGACATACGCCTGCACCCGGTCCAGTGAACGAGCCGTCATGAGTTACCCTTACCCTTAAACGGACGTTTCTTGTTCTGCACCCCACGGATGTGACGGAACTCTGGCGCGGGCGTTTTGAGCAGGTTGACATCGTGCTTGGTCATGATCTTATACTGGTTCGGCTTGAGCGTCCCCAGTTCAAACCGCCCGATAGCCGTCCGTACCAACCGATGCACCGGGTAACCCAGCATAGACGCCACCCGCCGAATCTGACGGTTTTTGCCCTCCGTCATGACAATCTCTAGCGTGCTGATTTTCGGGTTTCCTCGCTTGACACGCACCAGGCACGGCGCGGTCTTACCGTCCTCCAGATAAACGCCCGCCTCCCACTTTTCGATCACATCGGCTGGCGGCTGTCCATAGACATCCACTTTATACGTTTTGGTGTGCCGATAACGCGGGTGGGTCAGGCGGTTTGCCAGGTCGCCGTCGTTGGTCATGATCACCAACCCGGTACTTTCCGCATCCAGGCGGCCCACCATGAACAGATGCCCTTCTAGCGGTAAAATCTCGCGGACGGTCGGGCGCTCATCGTCCGGGTGGCCGTCGTTGGTGCTGATCACGTTGATCGGCTTATGGATGGCAACGTAGAGCTTCTCTTGCTGAATTTCGATGGGGTGCCCATCGACCGTGATCACGTCTTTATCCGGGTCGGCCTTATCACCCAACGTAATCCGTTTGCCGTTGACCTTCACGCGCCCGGCCTCGATGATCTTCTCGCTGGCGCGGCGCGATGCGATATTGGCTTGCGCCATTAATTTCTGTACACGTTCCGTACTC
This sequence comes from Anaerolineae bacterium, assembly GCA_034437355.1. Taxonomy (GTDB): domain Bacteria; phylum Chloroflexota; class Anaerolineae; order Aggregatilineales; family Phototrophicaceae; genus DAOTTY01. Next base: position 6,583 of record DAOTUA010000201.1, read on the forward strand.
ACTAGGGGGTATCCTATCATCTTATCGTTTCGGAATGTGCCTATTATACCAGCTTCCCCGTCCCCGCCCGGATACCCGCTTTTCCTACTTCCGGGCGTACAAACATCTTGTCACCGCGTCCCGCCCTACTCCACCCGATACCGAAGTTGCGGCGCTAAGAAAATCACCGCATCCTCGTTGCCGTTTATGTTGGTAGCCTGCGGAGCCAGCCGAAACTGAAGCCGAGAGATGCCCGCGTCAGACGCCTGTTGGATAATATTGGTGACATCCACCCGACCGCAATTTTCCAACGAAGCCAGCAGCCGAGCATTGCTGGTCGGGTTGAATGACAAGCCACCGTCGATCCGTTCCTCGATCTGTTCCGCATAAACGTTGATGCTCCCAAGCGCCCCCCAATTGACCCCGATAGTGTCGCACTGTGTCAGGTCCAATACGGCATTTGTCACGCTCTCCCCGTCGATGGGGGGCAGGTAGTACGTCAAAATGGTCTGACCCGGCACATCGACAGTATCTTCGCCGTACACATCCCCCACAAAATAGCCATACGTCAGCAGGCCGTACCCGTCATCCAACAGCGTGAGGCTCTGGTTGCTGTCTAAGTAAGCGAACTGGGGCGCGTTTGGCTCGGTGCCGATCTTGTTCAGGGATAACTCGTAACTGCCGCTAGAAGTGCCGTCCTTGCCATCGAAGCGGGTCGCCAGGATAGTGTAATACCCATCGTAGGGCAGCACAAACTCGTAGATAGCAGCCTCAAAATTGTCTATCGGGTTGATGTCCTCATTAGCCGTTAGTTCATTGCCGAACGAGTCGGTTAACACCAGCGATGTATCCAGGAACGTATCCACATCAAACTCGAAGATCGCAAACATCGTGATGTCGATCATATCGCCCTTCGCCCCGGCGAAGGTATAGGCATCTACGAAATTTTGATCGTCAATCGTCCCCTCACGGGTCACCTGATAACTGATAAGCCGTGTGAGTGGGCTAGGCGCTTGGTCTTGGCTGGTTGTCTCGCGGACCGTGAGTGTATAGTCCCCCGCCTGGTAGCCGGACTGTTGCCGCCAACGGGTCGCAACCAGCGTATACTCGCCGGTTTCTGGTAGTTCGACCTGGACCAACGCGGCATCACTGCGATTGCGGCTGCGGTCGTCATTACGGGCAATCTCGCGCCCGTCTGGGCCGATCAATATGAGATACGTATCCAGGTTGCCATCGCGGGCCGTGAGCGAAACATCGATCACTTCGCCGGCGTTACCTGCCAGCGCATGAGTTCGCGCATACGTGCCGTCGTCTAAGCGACCGCTGACCTCGCCGCCCACAACCACCGGATCACCATCCTCTGCCGGGAACACAACCCCAATCCCGCCATTAAAGTTGGTTTGGGTTACCGCGTTTGGCGTAGGTGTGGGTGTGGGTGTAGGTGTAGGTGTAGGTAGTGGGGTTGATGTCGGTGGGGTTGTCGGCTGACGGGTCGGCACACGCACACCCTCAAATACCGGGACAGGCGTCGCCTGTACCCCACATGCCGCCAGCCCAACTGCCATCATCACGAGCCATGATATTCGTGTTATCCGCATCGCGCTATCCTTCTTTGGCTATGAAGTCGTCGTGATCTCGATTTTAGGGGGAAATGGTGAATCTGGCGACCGCCAAGCCGTATGATCCGCATAATAGGCGGATGTTCGTCTAACGCTGAAATCAAATGGGGTACGGTAGGACCGCACCCCGTACACCCTAAATGGTGCGGCGAGTTACTCGGTTTGCGCGTCGAGTTCCGCTTGCTGCTCTGCGATGATCTCCTCGGTACATTCCAAATCCGCCAAGAACGCTTCGGCCGCGCTCATCATCTCTTCTTCGCTCATCATCTCGCGTTCGACGGTGCTAACTTCGCCGTCCTCAATGATGATCAAAGCCGTTTCTAGTAGGGCTTCCGGCACGTTCACCCCCTGCGATGCCGCAGCATCCAGGTTGACTGCGAGTTGTGTCCCTTGTTGGCGGCTGATGCTAGTCGTGGCAACGTCCAGGTCGCCGTTCAAGTAAGCAACCGCCATCCGACCGCTATCAATGCCTTCCTGATAGTAATCTAAGCCCTGTGCAAGTACCGTGCCGCGCTCGCCGCTAGACGGGTCACTGGCAATAATCGGGATTTCGTTCTCGTTGGCAACCGCAACCAACCCTTCCAACCCTGCGACCAGGGTGCTATCTGTTGCCACGAAGAACACATCTATGCCCTGCGAAACCAGCGCCTCGGCTGCCGTTGGCACTTCGGCAGAGGTCGAAATCTCCTGGATGTTCATCGTTAGCCCCAGTTCCTCAGCAATCGGGATGATGGCATCCGTATTTGCAACCGAATTGGCCTCGGCGGTATTGTAGATGTAGCCCACGGTTTCGGCATCTGGCACTAGCTCGAAGATCAACGGTACCGTCTGGTCATAGGGCGCGAACGCCTGCGACCCGCTGACCCAGGCTGGCTTAATGCAGGATGCTTCCGCTACACCTGCCACATACGGGCTAGTCACGGAGCTGAAAAAGATCGGCATCCGATCATCTTCGGGGAGGTCGCCGGTGACATTGAAAGCAGCCTGTAACGCCGGCGTGCTGATCGCCATGATCACATCGACATTCTCATCAAAAACAAAATTTTCCGCGATAGTATTCATCGCTGCGATCTCGCCTTCGCCACTGGCAATCAACAGTTCGACTGTTTCGCCGTCCACGTAACCCGCTGCCGCGAGCGTGTCAACAATCCCCTGCTCATTGGCGTCTAGCGCCGGGTGCGATACAAACTTGAAGATACCGACCTTCGGCAATTCTTCATCTTGTGCGATAACCGGCACACTGAACAACGCCGCGAGCAACGTCACAATTAACAGAAAAGACAATTTACGCATTTTTTATCCTCAATTCTTTTAACTAAAGTTGTCTATATAAACAACAGGCTCAAAACGGCCTGATTGTTCGCCCATAAAATTCAAGAAAGCAACGTCCGATCAGAAAGAACCGCCTGCTGCTTTAACGCCCGGAAGCGACGGATCAGATCATCCGCTTCGATCACGGCGTGATCGGTCCCGCTGATCTCGTCAATGATCTCACCCCGGTTCATCATCACCACCCGATTTCCAATGCGGCAGGCTTGTTCCATGCTGTGGGTGATCATGATCACCGTTAGCCGGTACTCCTCTGCTAGCCGCACCGTCAGGTCGATAATCTGCGCGGCGGCGTTCGGGTCGAGCGCGGCGGTGTGTTCGTCTAGCAGCAATATCTTCGGCTGCGTGAGGGTCGCCATCAACAGCGTGACCGCCTGCCGCTGCCCACCACTGAGCAGCGCCACATCCGTATCGAGCCGATCTTCAAGCCCCATCTCGAACGACGCCAACCTTTCGTGGAACTCGCCGCGCTTTTCCCGCTTATAACCGGGCCGCAACGTGCGCATTTTCCCACGCATAGCCGCCAGCGAGAGGTTCTCGAAAATGGTCAGGCCGGGGCAAGTCCCCAGGCTAGGGTTTTGGAATACCCGCCCGATATATTTAGATCGGTGATGTTCCGCCCAGTCGGTGATCGTCTCGTCATCCAGGTACACCTGCCCCCGGTCCGCCGAAACCGTCCCGGCGACGATATTAAACAGCGTGCTTTTGCCGGCCCCATTCGCGCCGATGACCGTCACAAAATCCGCCTTATCAACTGTCAGGTTGATATGCTTCAATGCGCGGACCTCCGAAGCAGTCCCCTTATTAAACGTGACGTGTACGTTATCCAGCTTTAACATGCTAGATGGCCTCCTCTGGTGGTGCTGCTTGTTCATAGCGTTGTTGTTGCTTGTGACGCCACACGGACCACCGTTCGGAGATGTTCGGCGCGGCGAGGGCCGCCAGCACCACCAACGAACTGACCAACCGCACATCAGACGCCTTCAGATCGAGCGCGGCAAACACCCACGCCCGCGACACATCAAAGATCACCATCCCCGCTGCCGCCGCGATAATCGCATGGCCCACGCTGCGCGGGCGTAACAGCACTTCTCCGATCATCACCGCCGCCAGCCCCCGGATGATCATCCCAATGCCCATCTGCACATCGGCAAACCCAAGCTGCTGCACCGCCAACCCCCCGGCTAGCCCCGCCAATCCGTTGGCGATCATCAGCCCGATCACCACCATCAGCTTATCGTTGCTGCCCAACGCCCGCACCATCTGCGCATTGCGGCCCGCCGCCCGTAGTGTCAAGCCGATCTCGGTTCGCAAGAACCAGCGCAACAACACAATCACCGCCGTCACCACCACGAAAAACACCAACACTTCCACCATATTGTTAGACTGGCGGCGTGCTTCTGGCCCCAACACATTCACCACCAACTCGCGCATCGGCCCCTCATATGGCGTCAGGATCGTTCGCTCGCTCAACAGCGGGATATTGCTAGTGCCCATCGTCCGCAGCGTGATCGTATAGGCCCCGGTCGCTACAATGATGCTGGCTAGCAAGCCCTCAATCCGAAACATCACATGGATCAAGGCCGTCACCAGCCCGGTCAGCGCCCCACCGATGAACGACGCCAACAACGTCCATTCCGCCGCTACCCCATACGACGCGATCAGCGTAGCGGCAACCGCCCCGCCGATAGGGAACGAGCCATCCACCGAAAGATCGGGGAAGTTCAACACGCGGAACGTAATATAAACCCCCACCCCCACCAACGACAGCGCCAACCCCTGCCCAACCGCGCCAATGTTCACGTTAGAAACGACCATAATCGTTCCCGTTATTGCCCCCACCAACAAGAACCGTAGCCAGAACGCAACGTTCGGCGTTAAAAAGCCCGTTGCCGCCCGCCGCGGACGCTGTTGTGTCACTGCTGTTTCTGTAACTGCCATAAAAATTAGATCCGAATGACTTAGAAAAGAAATTTTCATATTTGAGTGTGATTCTAACATATTGTTGAAAACTTGCACGTAAACAATAACGACTGCTCATATTTGGTATAAATCCTACAACAGACGTTGTGCAGATTGTTACACAACCTACCCGCATCATCACAGCCGGGGCGGTGCGGACAAAGCCACCCTAAACCTGAATGCGATTGCCCAGAACGCGCTTTTGTCCGTCATTGCGCCCGGTGGTGTTCGCGGCTAAAATGTTCTTAACCTTTCACAAGTCGCACATCCGATCAATCGCATGACCAAACACTGGCAGGACCCTCAACCCATCACCCCCCCGGATGCCTTCCGCCAGGCCATCGGCGGGCATCCCCTCATCGCGGAAACGCTCTACCGGCGCGGCCATCGCACCGTCGAACAGGCCAGCGCGTTCATGCACTGGCACCACTATACCCCCGCCTCCCCGTTCGACCTGCCGGATATGGATCGTGCCGTTAGCCGCCTACAAGCCGCTATCCGGGCCAAAGACGTGATCGGTGTCTGGGGCGACTTTGACGTAGACGGGCAGACCTCAACCGCGTTGTTGGTTTCCGCGCTCAAAGACCTGGGCGCAACTGTCGTTTCATACATTCCGCAGCGGCTCAAAGAAGGGCACGGGCTTCATCTGGACTCGCTCAAACGGTTTTTAGACGGCGGCGTGCAGGTGTTGCTAACGTGCGATACCGGCGTAGACGAACACGACGCCATCCACTACGCCAACAACCGCCACGTCGATGTGATTGTTACCGATCACCATAAATTACCACCTACCCTGCCCAACGCACACGCCATCGTGAACCCGCAACGACTGCCTGTAGGCCACCCCCTGCGAGATTTACCCGGCGTCGGCGTCGCCTATCAACTGATCGACGCACTCGCCCCGGACGACTACGACACCACGCCCCTGCTCGATCTGGTCGCGTTGGGCATTGTGGCAGATGTCGCGGTGCAACGTGGCGACACGCGCTACCTGTTACAACGTGGCCTGAACATCCTCAGTGATACCCGGCGGCGTGGCCTGATCGAAATGATGGCGTCTGCCGAGATCAACCCGGTAGACGTAACCGAGGAGGATATCGCCTTCCGGTTAGCCCCACGCCTGAACGCCATCGGGCGGCTAGGCGACGCCAACCCCACCACCGACCTACTCACCACGCGCAGCATCGAACGCGCCCGGCTGCTGGTCAACCAGTTAGAGGGCCTCAATGCCGAACGCCGCCGCCTATCCGATGAAGTATGGGAGGGCGTGCAGGCCGCCATCGCTCGCGAACCGTACCTACTCAAACACGCCGCGCTGGTCGTCGCGCATCCGTCCTGGCATACCGGGGTCGTTGGGATTGTTGCGAACAAGTGTGTCGAGCGTTACAACCGCCCGGCGCTACTGCTCGCCACCCCCGCCGACGGCCCGGCCAAAGGGTCGGCGCGGTCGGTGGCCGGCGTAGACATCACCGACGCCATCGCCGCTAATGCCGATCTCCTGCTCGGCTTCGGCGGTCACAGCATGGCGGCGGGCGTCACGCTGGAGGCCGCCAACGTTGATCCCTTCCGCCGGGGCCTATCCGAACAAGTGCTGGATCAGCTTGCCAGCGTAGACCTGACGCCCACCTTACAGATCGACCGCTATCTACCATTGGATGACCTACACCTGACGCTAGCCGAGGATGTCACCCGGATCGCACCGTTCGGCCCCGGTAACCCGCCCTTAACCCTCGCCTCACGCGGGCTGACGATCACCAGCAAGCGCCAGCTTGGGCGCGATGCCCGGCACCAAAAGCTCACGCTGGAGGATGACGTAGGCCGCAAGCAGCAGGTCATCTGGTGGAACGCCGAGGAAGTCCCCGCCGGGCGCTTCGACCTGGCTTATACCCTGCGCATCAACACTTTTCGGGGCCAGCGTGAGGTGATGATCGAATGGCTGGACTACCGACAAGACGCCCAACAACCGCTTGAAGTCCAGCCGCCCCGCCCGATTACCTATCACGACTGCCGCGCCACCCCGGACCCGCTAACCCGCCTCCGGGAGTTGCACGACCAACGCAACGGCACGCTTAACGTCTGGGCGGAAGTCGTCACGCCGGAGGGCGTCCCATCTCACCGCCGGACCGCGCTCACCCCATCGGACGCGCTCGCGGTATGGGTCCCTCCGCCGGATGCCGCCACCTGGGAGGCAGCCTTAAACGTCGTCCGCCCGGCGGATGTGTACCTGTTCGGCCTGCCGCTTGATGTCGATCAAGCACAACCCTTCTTGACACGGCTAGCCGGGTTGGTCAACTATGCCCTTAACCAACGCGATGGCGTCGCCCCGCTTACCGAGCTTGCCGCCATGACCGCCCACCACCCGCGCACCGTCCGCGCCGGGCTGGGGTGGTTGGTCGCACGCGGCGAGATTCGAGTGATCTACGATGACGCTACCGTGCAACTTCAACGCGGGGATAAACAACCCCGCCCCGCCGACGAGATCGACCACGCGACCGACCGCCTCCACGCCCAACTTGACGAAACCGCCGCCTACCGTGCTTACTGGCTGCGAGCCGATCAACCCTGACCGACCCAACCGGAAAGCGAGACGTGATGACATTCATCCCACGGCCCAAGCAACAGCAAGTCCTAAACTACGATGGCGGCTATATGGGCGTCGCCGCCGTCCCCGGAGCCGGAAAAACGCGCACGTTATCCGCGTTGGCAGTTCGCATCCTGACCGAATTCCCACTTGATGACGATCAAGAGGTGCTGATCGTGACGCTGGTCAATGCGGCGGTTGGCAATTTTGCCCGCCAGATTCGCACAGCCTTAACCGGGCAGGGGATGATCGCCGGATATGGCTACCGGGTGCGGACGTTGCACGGGCTGGCAAACGACATCGTGCGCGAACGCCCCGATCTGGTTGGGCTGGATACCAACTTTGCGATTGCCGATGAACGCGAGGCGTCCCAAATCCTGGATGCAGCCGTACAAGCCTGGCTGCGCGGGCATCCGAACGAGCTATTGAGCTACATAGATGAGGAACACCGCGAGAAAACACGCATCATGCAAAAGGACCTACCCGCCACGCTCACCAATATGGCGCGGGGCGTGATCCGAACTGCCAAGGATAACGAACTATCCCCGGAGGACATCGCCGCCCGCCTGGATCAACACGGCCTATCGCTGCCGCTTGCCGCCGCCTGTACCGACATCTACCGCCGCTACCAGCAAGGGCTAGGCTACCGGGGCGCGGTCGATTTCCAGGACTTGATCCGCCTGGCACTTAAAGCCCTGCACGAGGACCCCGGTTATCTGGCACGGCTGCAAAATCGGTATCGCTACATCTTGGAGGACGAAGCTCAGGATAGCGACGAACTCCAAGAGAAAACGCTGCGGTTGCTTTCCGGCCAACATGGGAATTGGGTTCGCGTCGGGGACCCGAATCAATCGATCTACGAGACGTTTACCACCGCCCACCCGCGTTACCTGCGCGAGTTCATCGCATCGCCGGCGGTGACCGCCCGCGAACTGCCCAATAGCGGGCGCTGCCAACCGAGCATCATCCGGCTAGCAAACTACCTGATCGACTGGTCCGCCAACCATCACCCGAATACACGAGTTAGCGCCCATCAACCGTTAACACCGCCCTACATCGAACCGACGCCCCCCGGCGACCCGCAACCGAACCCACCAGATGATCCTTCCGGGGTGGTGTTATACCCGGAACCGCTTTCGCCCGGTCAAGAGCTAGAAATCGTCGTGCGGTCCGTGCGCGAATGGCTCAAGGATAACCCAGGCCGCAGTGTCGCGATCCTCACCCCGCGCAATCGACGCGGCTTCGATGTGGTTGACGCCCTCAAAAAAGCGAAGATCGACTATGTAGAACTACTCAAGAGCAGCGCCAACACCCGCGAGGTAGCCGGCTCTTTGTATATCCTGCTCAACTACCTTGCCGACCCCACCGCCGCCCCGCTATTGGCCCGCTGCTACCGTGTTTATCGGCGTGATGACAAAAACGACAAAGCCCAGGCCCAGCAGATCGGGGCCGTGGCGCGGCTGCTCAAAACCTGCCCCACCGTCGAAACCTATTTGCATCCTCACGGTGACGACTGGCTCGATACGGTCGATGACCCGGACCTGCGCGACGAACTGAACCGCTTTCGGGAATGGCTCGGCGGGATCGTCGGGGCCGCGCGGCTCCCGGTCGATCAACTCGTGCTGACGATTGCTAACGACCTGTTTCACGATGAGGCCGATCTCGCCGTCGCCTACAGTTTATCGCTCCGGTTGCGGCAAGACGGGCTAGCACAGGATAGCAACCGTCGCTTGGGCCAGCACGCCCCCACCTGGGGCCTCACCGAATACGCTGACCGGCTGGCGGAGATCGCCCGTAACGAACGCCGCTTCCTGGGGATGAGCGAGGACGAACACGGCTTCGACCCGGACCAACACACAGGCAAAGTCACCGTGGCAACCATGCACCGCGCCAAGGGCCTGGAGTGGGATCGGGTGTATCTGATGTCGGTCAATAACTATGGGTTCCCCTCCGCCCAACTGCATGATAGCTATATCGGCGAACGTTGGTTCGCACGCGATACCCTGGACTTAGAAGCCGAAGCCCGCGCCCAACTCCGGGCGTTATTAACGGATACCCGTTATACAGAAGGCGATGCCACCCGCGACTCACGCATCGAATACGCCGCCGAGCGCCTGCGCCTGCTATACGTTGGCATCACCCGCGCCCGCCGGGAACTGATCATCACCTGGAACACGGGCCGCCGGGGGGACCAGCGTGAAGCCTCCCCCATGGTGGCACTCCGTACTTATTGGGAACAAGCCAACCAGAAAGCCTAACCGATGCGCCATCTACCACCAGAGTTTTTATACTCACAGTCTAATCTGAGCGATTGGGAACAGTGTCGCCGTCGCTTCCTGTACAAAAACATCGAACACCGCGCCTACCCCGCCCCCGAAACCGCCGATATGCTGGCCTTCGAGCATCACATGGCCCAGGGAGATCGCTTTCATCGGATGGTGCAGCAATACCTCAGCGGTGTAGATGCCAGCTTGATCACCAACCGCACCACCGACGATCAACTGACGGCGTGGTGGTCCGCTTTTTTGGCTTCCGGGCTAAACGGTATCCCACCGCGCCGCCACGCCGAAGCCTACCTGAGCGCCCCGCTAGGGCGTCACCGCCTGATCGCCAAATATGATCTGATCGCCGCCGACCCACAGGCCAACCGCCTTGTGATTATCGACTGGAAAACCTCACGACACCGCCCCTCCCGCGAAATACTCGCCGGGCGGCTGCAAACCACCGTCTACCGTTACCTGATGGTCCGTGCCGGGGCCTACTACCTGGATTGGTCGCCCGTCCAGCCGGAGCATATCGAGATGATCTACTGGTTTACCAACTTCCCACATCAGCCAGAACGTTTCACTTACTCCGCGCAGGACTATGCCCGTGACGAAGCCCGACTAACCGACCTTGTTGCCCAGATTGAAACGGCGGACGCCTTCCCGAAAGTGCCAGACGCCGAACGCGAGCGAGCCTGCCGCTTCTGTGTGTATCGTTCGCTGTGTTGGGATGATGTGCTGCCAGGGGACTTTGCCGACATGGACCCGGACGACACCGCCCCCGCAACCGATTTGGCTATCGACCTGGATCAGATCGCGGAAATCGAGTTCTAAGGTAATTGTTCAGGGGCTTCACCCCCACCCCCCCCCCCAA
>DAOTUA010000202.1:0-4215 GCA_034437355.1 Anaerolineae bacterium
CTTCCGATCTGCAAAGTCGGGTTCAAAGGGTGCAAATCCTTTGCAGGGGCCGGGGACAGCTTCCCCGCGCTGTGAAAACTCGACTTTGCAATAGACCTGGGTATGAGGGGGCAATCGAATTTGAGGGCGATAGGTCGCGCCGAGGGGGATTTATCCCTCGATGGCGGGAGGGCGCGGCGGCCCTCCCCTACGCTGGATTGGCAGGTCCTTTAGCCTGTGATGGATGCTAGGCTTTAAGTTGGCTGATGTATTTTTTGCGGAACTTCGCGACTTTAGGCGCGATCACCACACGGCAATACCCCTGATTTGGGTTATCGCGGAAGTAATTCTGATGATAGGCTTCTGCCGGGTAAAACGTCCCCAATTCCGAAATTTGAGTCACAATCGGATCATCCCACACCCCATCAGCTTCTAGTTGCTGGATGGTCGCTTCGGCGATCCGCTTCTGTTCGTCGTCATGATAAAAAATCTCGGAGCGATACTGCGTGCCGACATCGGCCCCCTGGCGGTTGAGTGTGGTCGGGTCGTGGATGGTAAAGAACACATTTAGGATGTCCTGGAAGGTGATCACGTCATTATCATACGTCACCTGGACAACTTCAGCGTGGCCTGTCGTCCCCGTACAAACGGCCCGATAAGTTGGGTTTTCGACTTGACCGCCGGTATACCCAGAAACAACCGACTCAACGCCTTTTAATTCCTGATAGACAGCTTCCAAACACCAGAAACAGCCTCCGCCCAGGGTTGTTATTTCTTTTGCCATAGGTTGTACACCTCTAAGATTTTAACAATACATTCGATATGGACGCTTTTTGTCCACTTTTTCTGGAGAAGTGGTGGGGTGTTGGGTTAAACCCCACGATATCCTGATCTCTACCTGATTATTTACTTATAGTGTATACGTTCAACACGATACCTTTCCATGCGAATCCTATTAAAATTTGTCGAGTGAACGACCACAGCCCCCCCCCGCCTACGCTAGATTCGCATTTTCAGGAGCGCCGGGGCCTACTGCGTGATCGGGAGTCGCTCTGGATTGGTCACATCCAGATAGCGCCCGTTTACCCACCCAGTTAAACCAGACGGCAACCGAAGTTGATACCAACCATTGGCGCTGCGGGCCAGCACGCGGTAAGTTTGCCCCCGGCTGATCTGCGTTAGAATATTGCTGCTGATGTACGGATTCGGCGTACTGCGCACATTTAACTTAGATGCCCCGCTAACCGTCCCCTGGATGTACCCGGTAAACGTCACAGGTAAGGCCGCTGGGTCGCTTACGCGCAGGTAGGCCCCACTTACCCAGCCGACATTGCCATCTGCCAACCGAATTTGAAACCAAGTCGTCGTCTCGTCCCGCCCGATCACATGATAAACCTGGCCCTCATATACCCGTGTAAAGGCCACACCCTGCACCGGGTCCGGTAGCGTGCGCACGTTCAACTCGTCGGTTGTGACCGTCCCATTGACCGCACCGCTTGTAACGACTGTCTGTGGGGTATTGGTGGGGGATGGTGTGTGTAGCGGAGTACCACCGACGACCGGCACTGCTGCCGGGTCGCTAACGTACAGCCATCGGCTGCTGGCCCACCCGGTTAGGCCGGACGGCAACCGGAGTTGATACCAATTTGCATTCCCGTTCCGACCCAACACGCGGTATGTCTGCCCTAAGCTAAGCGTGCCAAGCGACTGCGCCCCGGCATCCGGGGCCGTGCGCAAGTTCAACCGATACGCCAGCACGCGCCCCTGCACATAACCGACGTGCGTTACGGGTACGCCGCTAAAGTCGATCACACGGAAGTAGGCCCCACTTACCCAACCCGTGTTGCCGTCCGGTAACCGAATCTCAAACCAGTTGGCGGTGTCATCCCGCCCGACCACCGGGTACACCTGCCCCTCATACACCCGCGTAAAAGCGATTCCGTCGATTGGGTCTGGGGTGGTGCGCACGTTCAATTGGGCGGCAGTGACCATCCCCGTGGCAGTTTGGGCCAAGACGGGTAAAGCGAACAAGGCCACCAGCAAGAATATGACCCCGCCGGTGCCATATCGGATGTGTTTCATAGCTATCGTACTCCTTCACAACGTCAGTTCGGTCTGGGTTAAAACCCGCTATTACGAGCTGTCCTGTGAGGACAGGTTCACCGGTAGCCGGGGGATTTGTCCCTCGGCAGAAGGCACGTATCTTATTCTATTGTAGCGAAGAATTGTATAAATGCGCTATAATGCGTGGTCAATCCGATTAGCAGCGTAACGTATGGAGTGTATGGTATGGCAGAACGTCAAATACGCCCACTATCCACCTTGTTTGGGTGGGTTGCCAACGTTCCCCCCATGCCAGGGGTGATCAAATGGTACAAAAAACGGACCCCCTTCGGGCGAGACGTAGAAAAAGAATGGAAACGCCCACAAGATGAAGCGGCCTATCAGGAATTACTCTATAATGAGGGCTTCATCACCCCGGATTTTTGGGACGCTGACGACCTGAACGATTACCCGGCCATCCGGCAAGACCTGAGCGACTTAGAAGAATACCTGTTGCCAACGTTCTGGGAATACAATCAGAAGGCCCGCTACTATCAAAAAAGCTACTATTTCTATCAGTGGATATTTATTATCGGTGCTTTCCTGACAACCGCCTTCGGAACGCTAACAACCTATTTCACTGTCGAGCAGGGCAGCGCGGTGACACTGTTTGGCGTGCGCTACGATACGGTCAACTTGCTGGGCATCTCCACATCGTACACAATGGTGAGTATGTTTAGCCTAATGACGACGATTGTTAGCGCGATCACCAGCTATTTCACCCTGCTGAGTAACCAGGGCGAGCCGCGCAAACGCTGGGCCAACTACCGCCGCCTAACCGAAGAATTGCGTATGTTGTATTTTAAGTTTATATCGCGCCTCCCCCCATACGATAAAAATACCCGCGTCGATAAACTCCGCCATCGTGTGATCGAAATCCGAGAACAGGAGCCGTCCAGTGCCTAACTCAAAGAGTATCGCCCAACTTGATGACGACCGCGCCGCCGAAATCCGGCGGTGGCAGGGACCGCTAGATAACGAAACGTCTGCCGTCCTCACACGGGTCTACCTGGCCCGACGGCTGCAATATCAGTTGGAATATTATCGCGCCAAAGAACGCGAATTCGTAACCAGCTCGGATCGGGCCTTCCGTGCCGGGGCAATCATCATGACGATCACATCATTATTGGCGGCGCTGGGGGTTTCTGGCGATGCGCCGCCAGGCTTACGACTACTGACGGCGATCTTGCCGGCGGCGGCGGCGCTGGTGGCATCCTTCCGAGCGTTGTACCAATGGGACCGCCAAGCCCAACTGTATAAAGATAGTGCGCTCGGCCTAGAACGGGCTAAGCTCGTGTTGCCGGACCTGGACCAGGTGGATACCAAAACGGCGGCGCAGGTGTTCCCGAAATTGGTAGAGGCCACCGAAATTGTCTTTGAAGATGAGGTCAATCAATGGGGACAGATCGCCATGGGCGACGAAGAAAGCGAGGCCGAAGCTAACGCCAATATCGAAGCCTTTGCCAGAGAATACGGGCTGGATGTGTTCGATGCGAACGATAACCTGGACAAAACTAAGCTAGCGTCCTTCAAGGATATTCTCTCCGTATCGCAATCTAACCGAAAACCGGCCTTATCTGTCGAATACCCGGCTATGGATGCCGGACAAACCGCCACACCCTCCACCAAGGCGGATACCGATACCGAAGCGGAGATCGAAGCCGACGACGGCCCCGACCCGCCTATGAAAGCCCCTACTTCATCAGCAGACCCCGACCAATAATAAATTGGTCGGAACTATTCAGGGCGGGATGGCGTCCTATCAGTAACCGATAACCTAATCACACAGGAGCCATCCCCATGATTTCACTCAGACGTACTTTCTATATCCTCATTATGCTGCTTGCCGCAGCCCTACCAACCTTTGCCCAAGAACCAACTGCTCCGCCTCGGCTCGAACCCATGCCGCCACCGGGGGTCTTCACAAACCCACAATGGATGAGCATCGACTATCATCGGGTTGAGATCGACGTACAAAACCAGATCGCCGCGACCAACGTCAACATGCAATTCACCAACAACGGCGACGGGTTCGTAGAAGGCACCTTCCTTTACCCACTGCCAGATAACGCCGCTGTCGATAACTTGGTGATGTACATCAACGGCGAGCCAATCGAAGCCAAACTACTACGT
>DAOTUA010000203.1:0-18659 GCA_034437355.1 Anaerolineae bacterium
TGGCGGGGTTTCACCCCACACCCTACCACTTTTTCCAGAAAAAGTGGACAAAAAGCGTCCCTTTTGATTGAAAATAGCCCCTTTATCGCTTTCTTTACTTCTTTCTTTCTGGAAAGAAAAAAGAGAAAAGCATAAAGTTAAGAAAAAACTGCTATTTCACATCAGACGTATCTTATAAATATCGTTGCCGTAGCGCGTCATGAATCCGGTTGACGACCTTTAGCACGGCGGCGGGGTTGTAAGTCCCGATAACCCCGCCTTCGTCTTGAAAGGTGTTGACCAGGATTTTACCCCAATTGCCGGTGCTACGGAGTTTTTCATCGGCTATGAACTGCTCGACGGTTTCTGCGGACCGTTTGCTGGGCGGGTCGATCATACGGATCAGGCTCATGTAGACCGCGTCAATATCATGTGGGGCGATCTCCGGTACATCTGCGAGCGCCTGGTGCATAAAGACCCGTTTCATCTCGTAAAACTCCGCCAGCGACATTTCCGTACCGACCCCGGTTTTAATCACCATATCGCTGCCGTCGCGGTCGGACCGGTTGTGCATTTCTCGGTAGGTTTGATGCGACAGCGGACCCAGTACGGCCCACATGGTTTGATCGTCGTGCATCGGGCCAAGATCGCTGCCATGTTGACGGAAATACAGTTCCAGCAACGCATGGCTAAACTCGAAGTCCGTTAGCACGGCTGCCATGCGCCCGGTGCTGACGTTGGCGGGCATCCCGGTAGATTCAACCGTGCAGATGCGCTTGCTGCTGCCCAGGTCCGGGCGGACACGGCCAATCGGATTGTGCATAGCGGAGATCGGCTGCGGCATGTCGAAATCGATCAACATGGCACGCGCCACCGCATTGACCCAACCGCTATTAAGCAGGTTCGCGTAGTTGTCCAGGCCGCCCGGCGACAGGTGCGGGCTGGTGGGCACTTCGATATAGTTACCGGTGACGGTGGTATGACGCAGATACTCACGGGTACATAGCAGTTCTGGGTCGCATGTCCCGTTGACGAACGGCCCGCCTTTCAGCACAGCGGCATTAGCCGCCGCCGTCGCGCTGCGTAGCATGGTGTAAAACGTGAACAACCCTAATGCCTCGCTGCGCCCGGCAATATCCAGATGAATATGGCACCCCTGTAAGCGGAACATCTCGACATGATGAAACTGGCCCGGCTGCATGTGATAGCGGGTGTGGGCTTGGTCCAGGCGCGTTTTATACTCCGGGAAGGCGCTGTTAACGTCTAGCATCAGGTCAACGGCGGTTTGTACCTTGGGATCATCGCTAATTTTAAAGTCGGATTCGGTCGGATAGGCCGATAAAATGCTGGTGATTAGCCCGGTCGCCTCGCTGCTATGAACTAACGCCTGCACGATCCCCTCTAGTGAGTGACGGGTTTTATGATAACCGACCCCCGGCGCGACATGCGTTTCGATCTGATATTGACAGGCTTCATGGTCGATCTGTGGGGTGATCCCTAGCCGCCGGGCGTGTTTCTGGTAATGACGGGTGTACTCGTCACTTTCCGCGACGGTGGGGCCGCGCCCGTCACGGTGCATTAGCCCTAGCTCGACTTCCGCCCCTAGCGCCCGCATCCGCGTACCGGGTGCGGTCGTCTCCGCTAAGTTCAGATGATTGACCGCCGGGTTGAGATGATAAGGTGTCATCGCCCCCATGATCGACTTGCCCTTGCGATAGCGGCGGCTAACATAGCTACCGAGTACATAACGTTTACCGTTCTGCTCGACAAACAACACGTTCGGCATGTTTAAATCTTGCGGGTCAAAGTAGGTTTGAACGGTTGCGCCGATGGCCTGGGAGAGCGCATCTAGCGGGAGGGTGTCACGCTGAACGGGGTCTTGCGCCAGCTCTTTCACGGCCTGGTTGAACTTCCGCTTTTGGTCTTCGATTTGTTGCCAGTCCACGGTCTGGCTGAAATCTGCTAATTCCTGGTTGGATGGCAGAGGCATTGTGTCCATCATGGTTGCACTTTCACTCCCGGCTGTGTGCCTTTTTCACAACTTGTAATTGTGAAGGATATTGCTGGTTTGCACAACCCATTCGTTGGATAAAGTGCGAAAGGTGGCAAATTATCGACAATCGCACTAAGATTAGGGTGATTTTACCGGACTGTTTAGACTGCCGATGGAGCGAAAACGCTATGACCACAATTTACCCCTTACCTCGTATTGAGATTCGCCCGCTTACCGAGTTGCGGGAGGATCGCCCAATCGCGTTGATTACCGGGACGCGCTCGTGGGAGGCTGTCCGGGACCGGGTACGCCTGCCAATTGTTGTTCAAGCGGAGCCGGACAACGCCAACCTCGATTATCTGGATGATTTAGCGGATAACCTGCCCCAAGAAGTTGAGGCGGTTTACGGGATCGGCGGCGGGTTGGTTTCCGATGTGGCTAAGTATATCGGGTGGAAGAATAGCCTACCTGTGTCGATTGCCCCGACCGCCCTCAGCGTAGACGGCTATTTTACGTCTTTGGTGGCGGCCCGCGAAGGCGGCGTGGTCGAATATGTGACAACCGGCCCCGCCGAACGGCTGATCATCGACTGGGACGTGATCCAGGCGGCCCCGCGTCGTTATCGCGGCGCGGCGATCTTAGAATTGCTGACGATGGTTTCTGGCTTACTGGACTGGCGTTACGCCGCCGAAAAAAATCAAAACACCGAGCTAGAACGGTTCCAGCCATGGGCCGCCAGCGTCGCCGCCGGGATCGCGCAGCAGGCGTTTCGCATCTCGGAAGGCGTCGGTAAGGGGCAAATACAAGCTCTGCGTAGCTTGCTGGACCTGGTATCTATGGAAGTTCAGTTGACCAATCAGCTAGGGCACAACCGCCCACAGGAAGGCGGCGAGCAGTATTTCGCCTATGCGATTGAACCCAAGTTAGAAGAAGAAATGTCTTATGCGGATATGGTCGGGCCGGGGATTTTGCTCTCGACCGCGCTACACGGGCAGGATACCACCAACATCCGCCAAACCTTGTTGAATGTTGGCGTACAGCTAGCCGAACTGCCCCGCGAGAAGATCGTTGAAACGTTGGTCGAACTACCGGGCTATGTCAAAGAACATAAGTTGCCGTTTACCCGCCTACACGACAGCCATATTGATGAGGCGCGAGCAAAAGACCTGATGGAAAAAGCGGGCCTCAGCTAATCTTTGGCGGGCTTGGCTTTGGTCGCTTTTTCTAGCTCATAGAGTAATAGATCATGGTTCTCATCGTCGCCTTTTAGGGGGATGGTGAGGGCGGCCCCGGCAATTGCGATCAGGATGGCGTAGATCAACTGGCCGCTTAGGAACATGAATAGCGATAAGATCGCCACGAACACCGCCAGAATGATGATCTTGTCCTGGGTAAAGCCACTCGGCACAAACCCACGGATGGTCGTCTGACCGCTGATCTTTTCGACTTTCCCGGTCAGGCGGGTACGGCGCTTAAAACGACTGTAAACGGTGGTTTCTATCGAGAGGCGAAAGCGCCCGGTGTCTTTGTCGGCCCAACCCTGTAAAGCGGTGCGGGTTTTTGTGGCGGGTTTTGCGATACGGTCGTTTAGTGCTTTGATGCACTGCTTGGGGGTTTTATCCGTGATGAGTACGAAACGCACAGCGTTGACTCCCATTTATCCCGGCTTTAGGTTAATCTAAGCGGTGGATAGCGTTTTTGCAAGCGTGATGATGCGATAGCCAATGACTGAACATATCCAAGCGAAATTAAGTATGTGGGCCATGCTATTACCGTTGCTGTGGGTTACCGCTTTTGGCGTGGTTGGCGCAGGGGCGGATACGCTGTGGTACGATGAATTCTGGTCGTTGTTCATCGTGCAGGCGGCAGGTGGGCGCAGTTGGTGGGATTACGCCCAGACCGCCGCCTATTACCTGCACGAGAACCCCGCCGATGTGACGATCACCCCTTTACGCCCCTGGGATACCCCCCAAGACTACACCACTCAACTGACCGGGCAAACTCAGGATAGGCCGCGCTTGTTCTACGTGGTGGATACATCCCAACCCACCCATAAGGGCGCGGCCTTCACCGAGCATTTGCCGTCATCGTATAGGGACTGCGGCCCGATCTCCGCGCCGGCCCCGTTGACGATCCGGTTGTATGAGCGCACCTGTCAAACCGAATAGGAACGACCATGCTATACGACATCAGCCGCACCATCAGCCCGCAAACCGCCGTCTGGCCCGGCGATCACCCTTTCCGGGTTGAACACGCGCTAGACATCAGCGCCGGCTCATCCATCAACCTGACCACCATGACGCTAAGCCCGCACACCGCCACCCACGCCGACGCCTACTATCACTATCAATCCGGTGGCGCACACCCCGCCCAGATGCCGTTAGCGGCCTACCTTGGCCCGGCCTACGTCGTGCGCACCGATCAGCGCGACGGGCCGCTTTTCCCGTCCGATTTCCCGTCACTGGCAGCTATCCCCACGATAGAACGGCTACTGGTCCACAGCCACGTTAGCCACCTGCCAGATACCGACTTCCCGCGTGAGTTCCCCTATCTGAGTGTCGAGCTGATCGCATGGCTAGCGGATAAATCGACGCGCTTAATCGGCCTGGATTCGCCATCCGTCGATCATCTGGATAGCAAAGACCTGCCCTGTCATCACGCGCTTCAGGCGCATCAGATGGTGAACCTGGAATTGATCTGCTTGCGTGATGTACCGGACGGGGTTTACGAGTTGGTCGCTTTGCCGCTTAAAGTTGATAGCGTCTGCGGCTCTCCCGTGCGGGCGGTGCTGCGTCCGCTAGCATCAAGCGTGTAGCAATCTCCGTTTTGAATCAGTGAAACAGCAATTTACGCTTTCCACATCCGGTAGGTGATACTCATTAGTGGCTTATTGCTTGTTTAGTGTGGGATGTTACATTGATTATATGGTAGTGAAGACCCGGCACTACATCATTAATGTTACGGGGGTGCGTAGACCTTTATTGTTACCGGGGAGTAGTGTTAGCACCCCCCACATTATTATAACAAATATTACAAAACGAATTTTCACAGCATGGGGAAGCTGTCCCCGGCCCCTGCAAAGGGTTTGCAACCTTTGACCTCGTGTTTTCGGACGCAAAGCGTGCGAAATAATAAGTTTTGGTAACTGATCAGCTTGCCCCCCACCCCGGCGCTAAAGCGCCACTCCTCCCGCACTATCGCCGCTTTAGCGGCGGGAGGGAGGGGTGTTTACCACCTTCGGCCATGTTCACCTTGCTCTGATCGGGGTATGTTCAAGCAAAGGAACTGAGTTGTAACAACTATTTTTTGTGAACATCGAAAATTTGTAACTACTCGGCCCTCACCCCAACCCCTCTCCCAAACGTGCCTTTGGCACTGGGAGAGGGGCTAAATCACGCGATGAGAAGTCCCCCTCTCCACGCGAAGCTGTGGGAGAGGGGGATTTAGGGGGTGAGGGCGGGTGCGATACCGTAAGATGTGTTTAGTTCCTGAGTAGTTACCAAAAAAACGTCTAAACCTTCATCTTAGATGACAAATGGACGCTTTTTGTCCACTTTTTCTGGAAAAAGTGGTGGGGTGTGGGGTAAAACCCCACGATATCCTGATCTCTACCTGAGTAGTTACAAAGAAATGTGCTAAGGTGTCATCTAGGTTGATATGTTCACATCAAAGAGAGGCCACACGATGAAAGTTAAAGCTATTGTTCTTGCAGGTGGCGAAGGAACCCGCCTGAAAACGCTAACCGCAAAACGTGCAAAACCAGCGGTGCCGTTTGGCGGGAAATACCGCATTATTGACTTCACGCTGAGTAACTGTGTCAACTCGAACATTTTTGACGTGCTGGTGCTGACGCAGTACCGGCCCCATTCGCTTAATGATCATATAGCCAAGGGCCGCCCCTGGGACCTGGACCGCACCTTCACGGGAGGGGTGCAACTGCTCCAGCCATACCTGGGGCGCTTCGATACGGATTGGTACGCCGGGACGGCGGATGCGGTGACACAGAACTTGAATTTTGTGCGGCAAGGCCGCCCGGATTACGTGCTGATCTTATCTGGCGATCACATCTATATGATGGATTACGACGTCCTGATTCAATTCCACCGCGAACGCGGGGCAGATGTGACGGTGTGCGCAATTGACGTACCGCTTTCCGAGGCGAGCCGGTTTGGTATTTTGGAGACGGACGAGAATTACCGTATCACCAGCTTTTTAGAAAAACCGGAGAACCCGCCGGGGACGCTGGGCAGTATGGGGGTTTACGTGTTCGATTATGATGTGCTAGAGGACATGCTGGGGGAAGATCGGGATCGGGAGGGGTCTAGCCATGATTTCGGCAAAGACATTATCCCGACCATGATCGAGCGCGATATGGGGGTGTATGCCTACAATTACGGTGGGTATTGGATCGACGTGGGGACAGTGGAAGCCTACTGGGAAGCGCATATGGATTTGCTACAAACGCCGCCGTCGATCAACCTGAATGACCGTACCTGGATTATCCACACACGCAGCGAAGAACGCCCGTCGGTGAATATCATAGGGCAGGCGAATATCCGTAACAGCATGTTGACGGATGGTGTCGTGGTAGCGGAAGGGGCCACGGTGGAGAATTCGATATTGTCGCCGGGGGTGTTTGTCGGGCCGAATGCGGTTGTGAGAGATAGCATCATCTTAAACGATGCGTATATCGAAGAGGGGGCGACGGTGGAACGGTGCATCATCGACAAGATCGTGGTGATCGGTCATCGGGCACGGGTCGGGGCCATCCCGGAGGATTCGTCCGATTTGGGGATTAGCATCATCGGGAAAAACACCCAGGTCCCGCCGATGTGGACGTTAGGCCACAGTTGCACGCTGAGTACCGACCTGAAAGAGGCGGATTTCCTGAAGTACGATAATCGGACGGTGCCAAGTGGGGAGAATATCGGGTATAAGCCGAAGAAGCGTTAGCCGCGACGTTTAGCGGGCAGCGCACCAGCACGGTTACATGCGCTGCCCACCGGTTGATAGGGTTATTCGATGGTAGAGACGACAGAATTATCGCCGCTAAAGGGGTTGGGGGCGTAGCCGTCGGCCTCCCAGTCGTTGTGCCAATCGCCATCAACCAGGTAACGGAACTGATATTCTGCGCCTGATTCCAGGTCTAACGTCACTTTGAAACGCCCATCCTTGAGTCGTTCCATGGGGGTTTCGGTTTCGCTCCAGTCGTTGAAGTCACCCACAAGATAGGCTTCTTCCCCTTCGATGGCATCGGGCAGATAGAATGTGACTTTGCACAACGGGCGTGATTTCAGGAATTTCTTCTTCAACATGATGTCCCCTGTATTGTGTGTTGATAGCGTTGTTATGTCGGCTGATGACAAGATATGATTATTCTAATGTGAATAGAAAAAAGTTAAATAGTAAATTTGCAACATATCGGAAGGGCGATCTTTGTATTCTCGCCCTAATTCGGCTTCAATGCTTGGAAATGCGCCTCAGAAACGTTATGCTTGTGAAAAGATTTCATCAAAAATAATTTGATCACTCGCCAAATATCTAATGGGTTAGGAGAATCAAGATAAATGGTCAAACCTGTTGCGAGAATCAATGTCGTTCCAAACCTGCCAAAATCACTGGCGCGGTTAGAGGAGTTAGCCTATAACCTGCGTTGGTCTTGGGACCACGAAACAATCGCGCTATTTCGTCGGTTAGACCCCGGCCTATGGGCACAGACGGGGCATAACCCGGTGTGGATGTTGGGGTTAGTCAGCCAAGAACGACTGCAAGAAGCCAGCGAAGACGCGGCGTTCATGGCCCAATTTCAACGGGTGTGCGATGAGTTCGACGCCTATATGCAAGATAAACAGACGTGGTTTAGAACAACGTATAAGGGTCTGAAGCCGGCACCGCTAATCGGCTATTTTTCGATGGAGTTCGGCCTGACGGAATCGTTCCAGAACTATTCTGGAGGGTTGGGTATCCTGAGTGGGGACCATCTCAAGAGTGCCAGCGACCTGGATATTCCACTGGTCGGGGTGGGGTTGTTGTACCAGGAGGGGTATTTCCGGCAGTATTTGAACACGGATGGTTTTCAGCAAGAGTCTTACCCGTATAACGATTTCGCTAACCTGCCATTGCGCCGGGTAGAGGATAAAAGCGGAGCGTCCATGCTGGTAACGGTGCCGTTACCGGGGCGTGAATTGCACGCGGCGGTGTGGAAGTTGAATATTGGGCGGATTACGCTCTACTTGTTAGATACCAATATTGACGAAAACCCCCGCAAAGAGGATCGCGACCTGACCGACCGCCTGTACGGTGGCGACCGGCGTACACGCATCCGCCAAGAGATATTAATGGGAATCGGCGGTATCCGGATGTTAGACCAGTTGGATATGCGCCCGGATGTGCTGCACATGAATGAGGGGCACTCGGCGCTGCTGGTGTTCGAGCGCATCAGCCAGTTGATGACAGAAGAAAACCTCAACTTCCACCAGGCGCGTGAGATCGTGCGTGCGAGTATGGTATTTACGACACACACCCCAGTATCGGCGGGGCTAGAACGCTTCGGGTTCGACCTAATTGACGAACACCTGACGGAATACTATCAGAATATGGGGTTATCGCGTGATGAGTTCTTAGACTTGGGCCGCGAATTTGTGTATGGCAAGGAAATGTTCTCGTTTTCCGTGATGGCGGAGCGCATGGCGAATTTGTCAAACGGGGTGGCCCAACTGCATGGGAACGTTAGCCGCCGGATGTGGCAATGGAACTATGAGGGCTTCCCGGAAGATGAAGTGCCGATCGGGGCGGTGACGAACGGTATCCACCTGATGACGTGGCTCAGTGGCGAAATGGCGGCGCTGTTCGACCGTTACTTAGACCCAAGTTGGCGCAAGGACGACAGTAACCCGGATGTGTGGGTGAACGTACACGACATACCGGATTCGGAATTGTGGCGCACGCACGAACGCCGCCGCGAACGGTTAGTTGGGTTTGTGCGCGAGCGTGTGCGTTACCAGTTAGAACACCGGGGCGTTTCGATGGCGGAGTTAGCCGCCGCCGATGAGGTCTTTACGCCGGAGGCGCTGACGATTGGCTTTGCCCGCCGCTTCGCTACCTACAAGCGAGCTACGTTATTTATGCGAGACCTGGAAAGGCTGAGCCGGATTCTGAACCACCCAGATTACCCGGTCCAGTTGATTTTTGCGGGGAAAGCCCACCCGCACGATACACCGGGTAAGGAATTAATCCGCGACATTGATCATCTCTCACGCACACCGGAGTTTAGAAATCGGCTGGTGTTCCTGGAAGATTACGATATGAATATCGCCCGGTATATGTACCAGGGGGTGGATGTGTGGATGAACAACCCGCGCCGCCCGAAAGAGGCCAGCGGGACATCTGGCATGAAGGTCTTAGCCAATGGTGGCCTGAACTTCAGCATCCTGGATGGTTGGTGGGCCGAAGGGTATGATGCGTCGGTCGGGTGGGCTATCGGTAACGGCGAGGAGTACAGCGAGGACGAGTGGGAAATGCAGGATCAGATCGAAAGTGAAGCCCTGTATAACGTCCTGGAAAACGACATTGTGCCGTTGTTCTACGACCGCCGCCGCGATGGGTTACCGCGTAACTGGATCGGCAAAATGAAGAACAGCATGGCGAAATTAACGCCGTTTTTCAACACGCGCCGGATGGTGCGAGAATATACAGAGCAATACTACATCCCCACATTTAAGCGCAGCGAAAGCCTGACGAAACCCCTGGATAACGGGAAAACCCTGGTGAATTGGATTGACCATGTACGGGCCAACTGGGAACATATCGGTATTGGGGAGATCGAGATCAAACGCGGCGAGATCAAAGTCGGCACCAATACGACGGTGAGCGCCAAGGTATACTTAAACGATCTATCGGCAGAAGATGTGATCGTGCAGGTGTACTATGGCAAGTTGGATGCACGCGGCGAGATCATGACGGAAAATGCAGAAACTATCGACATGAAGCCGCCCAAAACACAAGAAGACGATGGCGCTTATGTGTTCACGGCGAAACTCTCATACGATAGCAGCGGCGAACGCGGTTTGTCCGTGCGCATTTTGCCGAATCACGAACATCTGGCTAGCCCAATGCAATTAGGGCTGATGAAATGGGCCTGATCACGACTGCGTGATGGGCAAAGCACAAACGAACACAAAAACCCGGCACGCTACCGGGTTTTTGTGTTTCTGTGGGGGGAGATCCGCTTGCCGCTACCAGACAGTCGCCCAGAGTGCTTCCTGGAAATGTGCCCAGATACCGTCCATCAGATCGCGGACGTGCTGCACGTCTGTTTCGGTATAGGGGGTGGGTTTATTGCCGACCCCCACAATCGCAACGATACGATTGCCCTCAAAAATTGGTAGGTTCATGTGGCTGCGCACCGGGACGTGCCCTTCTGGTAGGCCGTGTTTACTGGGGTTATCTGTGTGCAGATAGTCGTTGGTGATTGTTGGCTTACGTTTACGGACGGCATCGCCCCACAGCCCGGTTTCATCGACGCGGTAGGTGGCGGGGCGATCAACTATCATGCAATTTTTCATCACGGATTTTGAGTAACCGAGCAGTGTCAGGTGTTCTTCACCAAGGTCGGTAGCATAAAAGTAAGCAATTTCGGAGTCCGTCAGGCGACAGAGTTCTTCGATAATCGCATCTCGGAATTCAAACATAGTGCTATCCGCCTGATCGGATAGGCGCTGGAGTGCGGCTTTTGCTTGTGATGTTGCCATGTGATTATCCTTTGCTCATCGGAGCCTACTTTGATTTCATAATGAGACTATACCATAACTTAGAATTGATTTACTATTGATGTGACAATTCAAGCCAAGGTGATGACAAAAATCATTTTGAAGGCTTCTCAAAGTTGCAACGGCATCTTAAACGATGATAAAATCAGCCATAAGCAATACGGTTGAGTGTAACTCAAAATCAATTACAGGGAGCAATCCTGCGGAAGGCTAGCATGAAAAATACTATTCTGGTTGTAGATGATGAAATTGGTGCGCTGACCCTGATCGGCATCATGCTAGAGCGTGGTGAGTTTGATGTGATCAAAGCAAAGGACGCTCGGACAGCCCTGATCAGCTTAGAAAGCCAGGTCCCATCCCTGATCATCCTGGACGTGATGATGCCGGGGATGAGTGGGATTGACCTGTGCGCGGAGATTCGCAAGCGCCCAGAAACCAGCGAAACGCCGATCTTGATATTATCGGCCCGTAACGATGCGGACAGCATCATGCGGGGGATGGCAGCCGGGGCCGATGATTTCCTGCCCAAGCCGATTTTGCATCATGATCTGGTGACGAAGGTTCGCAATATGATCCAGGAGCAGGTTTAGATCGCAGGGGGGATGTATGCTTGGACGAATGCCCTGGTCGCACGATGGTAAGCTCACACCGGAAAGGATGCCCCACTATGCCCGCTGCAACTCAAGATTATATGCGAGCAGTGCTTCTTAGTGGGTTCGGCGGCTTAGAGAAACTGACCTTGGCAGAGGTCCCGCGCCCGGCCCCAGCAGCCGGTGAAGTTCTGATCGAAGTTGGAGCATGTGGTTTGAACAATACGGACCTCAACCTGCGGAAAGGTTGGTATGGTGCCGGCGCCGAAGCTGGATGGAAACAGGGAGCAACCGACTTCCCCATCATCCAGGGGGCAGATGTGGTGGGCCGGGTGGTGGCAGTTGGTGAAGCGGTGAGTACGAATCGGATTGGGGAACGGGTGATGGTCAATCCGACGATATACAACGCCGGATTTGAGACAAACCCGATGAACATCGACTTTATCGGCAGTGAGCGCCCCGGCGGTTTCGCGGAGTATGTCGCGGTCCCAACGGAGAATGCCGTTGCGGTCGCATCCGATTGGCGGGATGCTCAACTGGCGACGTTTGCCACATCTTACCTGACGGCAGAACACATGCTCACACGGGCCGCCGTTCAAGCAGGAGAAACGGTGCTGGTTACCGGGGCATCCGGCGGGGTAGGGTCGGCATTATTGCAACTGGTGCGGGCGCGGGGGGCACAGGCTATCGGGATTGTGGGGGCTGGCAAGGAAGCCTTCGCACGCGATTTAGGGGCGATTGCAGTTATCCCACGAGATGTAGCGGACATCACCGCCGCGCTAGCAGATTACCGGGTGGATGTCGTGGCGGATGTGGTCGGTGGGGCCGGGTTCGCTGCTTTGATGGACGCGACACGTCCGGGCGGGCGTGTGGTGACATGCGGGGCCATCGCTGGGCCGTTGGTTGAGATCGACCTGCGCAAACTGTATCTGCGTCACCTATCGTTGATTGGGTCTACGTTGGGCACACAGGCGGAATTTGAGGCGCTGGTAGGTTACATCCAAGCGGAAAAAATCCAGCCGTTACTCGCGCAGACATTCCCACTAAAAGACATGGCACAGGCGCAACAGACCTTTGAGGCCAAAGGGTATTTTGGAAAGATCGTCATCACCATAGCGGATGATTAAATTTCGTTCATCGTTTATGAACTGCTACCGAAAGTGTTGCAGGGCAATGGTATATAGATTTGGGATGGAACCCCAACAGAAATGATTTGCCATATGTGAAAGCCGTAGAAAGTGTTGCTAACCGAGCGAAACCCGGCTACAATGCGGTTAAACTGAAAAACTGTGTATGGAGAGACTCATCTACGTGAGCGCCGAAGGGGCAAATAGTCGGGTCGTTGCGGGCCAGGCCGTGAAACTCTCAGGCAAAGCGGACATATACAGTTTCACACTCTGAAAGCCAATGCCAACAGAGTACACAACAGCAATCCAGCGTGTGTGCTCTTTTTTGTTTTCGCACACAGCACAAGGAGATCAGAATGGTAGACTTTAACACCCCAGATAACCTGCACTATCAGGAAAGCGACGAGTGGCTATTGATCGCTGGTGATCAAGGCACGATTGGCATTACCGATTATGCCCAAGATCAGCTTAACGATATTGTCTTTGTCGAACTGCCGGAAGTTGGTGAGAGTTTCGGTAAAGGCGAAGCATTCGGGACAGTAGAATCGGTCAAAGCCGCAGCGGACCTACAGATGCCGGTTGCCGGGGAGGTGGTGGCGGTCAATGAGGCGCTAGAAGATACGCCAGAGACGATCAACGCCGACCCGTTCGGGGAAGGGTGGATTATCAAGATCAAAGTAACCGGTGACGTTGAAGGGTTAATGGATGCCGCCGGTTATACGGCCTTCTGTGAAAACCGTTAGCGGATTCCGTCGTTTGCGAACAGGGGGCGGCCCCCTGTTTCGTGATCTTGACCCTGGCCCGGCCCTATTCTGATACCTCCAGACTTTGCGCTATGTTTGTAGTCGTTTGAGGTATACGTTTATGAGTTATGTTCCACATACTGATGCCGAACGGCAGCAGATGTTATCTGCTATTGGTGTCACCACAATTGAGGACCTGTTCGATGCGGTCCCGGCGTCGCATCGCTTCCCAGAAATTACCCTCCCTGGCCCGTTGAGCGAGCTAGAGGTGGTGGCGGAACTCACCGCCTTGGCAGAAGCCAACGAGGGCGGGCAGGATTTTGCGCTGTTCCGGGGGGCGGGGGCTTATCAGCACTTTATCCCGTCGGCTGTGAACCATGTGTTGCTCCGTAGCGAGTTTTACAGCGCCTATACTCCCTATCAGCCGGAAATGTCTCAGGGGACGTTGCAGGCGGTATTCGAGTATCAAAGTATGATGTGTGCGCTGTTAGGCGTAGAGGCGGCTAATGCGAGCCACTACGACGGCGGCACCAGCTTGGCCGAAGCGGTCACGATGGCGCACGAAATCAAGCGTGGTAAACGGCATAAGGTCATCTTGAGCCACAGTATCCACCCGCATTACCGCCAGATTGTGCGGACGTATCACCAGGGCGGCGGGATCAAGTTTGTGGGAGATCGAGGTCGCGCCGACATCCCGGACCTGATCGATATGCTAGACGATGATACAGCCATGCTAGCCGTTGCTTACCCGAATTTTTTGGGGCAGGTGGACGACCTGCGGACGCTGGCGCAGCATGTCCATGCAGCCGGGGCGCTGCTGTGTATGGTGGTGAACCCAATGGCACTTGGCATGTTCAAATCCCCCGGCGAGCTAGGGGCCGATATTGTTGTTGGGGAAGGCCAGCCGCTAGGGATTCCGTTGGGATATGGTGGGCCATACCTGGGCTTTTTCGGGACTCGGCAAAAGTATGTGCGTAAGATCGCCGGGCGGCTTGTCGGTGAAACGGTAGACGCCGATGGCACCCGCGCTTATACGATGACGCTACGCCCACGCGAGCAAGACATCCGCCGAGAAAAGGCCACGAGTAATATTTGCACAAACCAGGGCTTGATGACGGTAGCAACTGCGGTGTATTTATCGCTGATGGGCAAACACGGGATGCAACAGGTGGCCCGGTTGAACTATCACAAGGCGCATTATGCCGCCAGGCAGATCGACGCGCTGCCGGGGTATTCGGTCGATAGGTCTAAGCCATTCTTTAACGAGTTTATGGTGACGTGCCCGGTTCCGGTGCAGCAAGTAAACGATCATTTGATCGCTAATGGGATTATTGGCGGCTACGAGTTGGGGCAGGATTATGATCATCTGCAAGATGTGATGTTATTGGCGGTCACGGAGATGAACAGCCGGGCCGAAATCGATGAGTTGGTGAGTACATTAGCCGAAGTGGAGGCGTAGCGATGGCTTTAGAACCGTTAATTTACGAAATGAGTTCGCCGGGGCGCACCGCGGCCTTACTCCCCGCGTTAGATGTACCGGAAACCGACCTCCCCGACACCGACCTACTGCGCGATGACGTCAGCTTGCCGGAGGTGAGCGAGTTACAGGTGATGCGGCACTACCTCAAACTGAGCCACTTAAACCATGCCATCGACAAGGGCTTCTATCCGTTGGGGTCTTGCACGATGAAATATAACCCTAAGCTGAATGAAGATATGGCCCGGTTGCCCGGTTTCAGTACGTTGCACCCGCTGGCGGGCATAGAAAGCTCGCAGGGGGCGCTGGCGTTGATCTATCAGTTGCAGGATTGGCTGGGCGAGATTAGCGGCTTCGATGCCGTCAGTGTGACGCCGGCTGCCGGCGCACAAGGCGAATTTGCCGGGATTTTGATGATCCGCAAGTATCATCTGGATCGGGGTGATGCGCAGCGGACAAAGATTTTTGTGCCGAATAGCGCACACGGCACCAACCCGGCGACGGTCAGCATGGCGGGGTTAGATGTTGTCGAACTGCCATCCGATGAGCGCGGGAATGTGGACTTAGCGGCACTACAGGCGGCCTGTGACGAACACGGCGATACTGTCGCCGGGATGATGATCACGCTGCCGAGTACGTTGGGCCTGTTTGACAGTCAGATCGTGGAAATCATCGCGGCGGTTCATGACGTGGGCGGGTTGATGTACATGGACGGGGCCAACATGAACGCGCTGATGGGTATCGTCAAGCCGGGCAAACTGGGTTTCGATGTGATGCACTATAACCTGCATAAGACGTTTTCTACGCCTCATGGTGGTGGCGGGCCGGGGTCGGGTGCGGTGGGGGTCAACCAAAAGCTAAAGCCGTACTTACCCGGCCCAGTAGTGGATATTATCGAACAGGCCGATGAGAACAACGACACCCCGCTTTATGGCTTGATCACGCCGGAGAAAAGTATCGGGCGGTTGAAAACGTTCCAGGGCAATTTCGGGATGCACATCCGCGCCTATGCCTACTTACGGATTCACGGGGCACAGGGCGTTAAGGACATCTCGCGGTATGCGGTGTTAAATGCGAACTATCTGCGCGTCAACCTGCGAGATCATTATAAGGTGCCGTATGATCGCCACTGTGCCCACGAGTTCGTACTGGAGGGGCGCTGGGACGATGTGGACGAGATTCACGCGCTAGATATTTCTAAGCGATTGATGGATTTCGGCATCCACCCGCCGACGAATTACTTCCCGTTGATTGTACCGGAAGCGTTATTGATCGAGCCGACCGAAACTGAAGATAAGGCGACGTTGGATCACTTTATTGAGGCGATGCGGCAGATCGCAGATGAAGCCCATAGCGACCCAGCCATCTTACAAGAAGCGCCCCACACCATGCCAGTTAAACGGCTGGATGAAGCCCGTGCGGCTAAGCAGCTTGTGCTGTGTTGTGCCCCGGCGTTGCCATCGTGGGAGGTGGAAAGCGTCGTGGTAGCGGGTGATTAAGGGCGTATCACCTTGGGGGCGCGGGGGGGGGCGCTCCCGCCCGTAAAATGTGGGGCTATTTCAATATATTGTGTGAAAGTTTTGGTCCAATTTTTTCAAAATATGGTGGGTTTCGGGATGAAACCCCGATAGTTTGCCCACAATCTAAAATACACTGCGTCAAATATACCCCGCTTGCAGGAACCCACATGAACGCTGTACACTGAGGTTGTTAGAAAACCGTTTGTAAAAAGGCGACCCCGTGATGTACTCGAAGATACTTGTCCCACATGGGCGATCTGGGCGGCAACGGACATGGCGCATGGTACGCGCAATCTGGCACGATTCGGCGGCATTATTAGCGGAGTTTCGCTTACCACTATTTACATTTATGGTGGCAACGCTAGGCGGTGGGTGGTTATACGGCGAGATATATTACATGGAGCTTGGTGAGCGCATCGCCTATGTAGATTTGCCCTGGATGATGGTGGCTTTGATGGTGTTAGAACCCGTCCACGATGTACCAGAGCAATCTAGCTTGATGGTTTTCTGGTATTTAATGCCGACCCTGGCAATCTATGTGATCGGACAGGGGGCAATTGATTTCTGGCATTTGTTTTTTGATCGTAGTAATCGGCGCGATGCCTGGGAGGAAGCAGTGGCTTCAACATATCGGAACCATGTCATCATTGTGGGGCTGGGGCATGTGGGGGAGCGTGTGATGCAAACGCTGATAGCGATGGGGTTTGATGTAATCGGGATCGAACAAAACCTGACCGCCGAATTAGATACCCATCTGAATAAGTCTGGCGTGCCGTGTATTATTGGGGATGGGCGTAGCCGGGATACATTGGAAAAAGCTGGGATTCGGCGGGCGGCATCGTTGATTGTGTGTACATCCAACGATCATATGAACTTGGAAATGATCATGCGTGCCCGTGATATGCAGCCGGATATTCGTATTGTTGCCCGGATGTTTGACCCTCAATTTTCTAAGCAGTTAAACCGTTTCTTGGGGGTACAGGCGACGTTGAGTTCTTCGGAACTATCCGCACCGGCCTTTGCGGGGGCGGCGGTCGGCATTGAGATCACCCAGACGCTTACCATCGCGGGGGTCGAATACAGCATGATCAAGCTGATAGTCGAGGCGGGGTCAATCCTGGATGGTACGGAGATCGATGAGCTACAGCAAGATTACGACATGGATATTGTGCTGCATGGGCACGGCGATGATATGAATGTACATCCATCCGGGGATATTTGCGTGGCAACGGGCGATACATTGGTGATTTTTGCGGAACATAACCGGGTGATGGAGATCGTATCGCGCAACCGCCCGTATGGTGCTAAACGGGCGATTGGGGATTAGTGGAACATAACGTAGAAATGCAACACCCCTTGCCAGCGTCCGCCGGGCATTTTTGAGATGTTCACGGCCACTGACCGTTACGGTGTGGGAGTCGGTGTGAAGGTGGGCGTAGCGGTAAAGTTGGCCTCCAACACCTGGGCGGTTGCCATCGCATCGACTGGCTGCTGGCTCACCGTGACATTACCTAACCCGCGTACAACCGAAACCCACGTTCGCCCCGGTTTCATTTTCATCGGGGTGTTATCGCCGTAGATCAGTTGGAGGGCGGACCCGGTGTTGGTATCTCGGCGTCGCCAGAAGCCCTGGTAGGCTTGCCCGTCGCGGATGAGGATAGCGCGGCCCTGGTCTTGTAACGAAATTTCTAGCGATGCGTTAGACGCGCCGACCTCGAATAAGTCCGGTCGTTCGGTGTGTTCGGCTTCGACAATCACCATATTATGCGCCCATAGTTGTTCGTTGGTTGCTGCGTCGAAGTGGGGCACGCCGTCGGTATAGCGCAGATAGCGTTGGTTGGCGGTATCGTACTGCCAGCGGGCATCGAGCTGGCCGTACCAATTGAGGAAAATATCATTGGCCGGGGTGCCGTTGGCATCGGGGGTTTGGTCGAAGGCGAACCCAAACGCGCGGTAGCCCTGGTTAACGCCGCGAGCATCGGCGCGTTCCCATATTTTTTGTGTATCGGCAAATAAGGTGTGTTCAAAGGCAACGCCGGGGCGTTCGATGCGGCAGAAACCCGCTTCCGGGCAGTTATCCCCAATTGACGGCGAGATGATCTGATAGCGCCAGTCTTGCGAGAGGATCAGGTCTTGGACGGGGCCGCTTGCGCCGGAATAGGCGAATAGTGCCTCGTACATGGTGACCAACTCAATATCAAACAGACGCCCGCTACGGATTGGCCCAACTTGCGTTGGTGCGTTGCTGCGGTAGATAGCGGCGAAACGGGTCACACCGCCTTCGACTTCATATTCGTAGACGACATCAGCGGCGTTGACGCCACTTTGTGGGCGCACCACTGGCGGGAAGTTTGAGATTTTTACTAGCAAGTTCCGGCGTTGGCTGGCGGCGGCGTTGGGGTAGGGTAAGCCGGTCAGCGGGTTGATGCCGTCTGGATAGAAGAAGGGGCCGATGGGGGTCG
>DAOTUA010000204.1:0-12117 GCA_034437355.1 Anaerolineae bacterium
TGTTTGATGGCGGCCTGTTGCTGGCTCCCGGCTCACCGGATGCGCTGCGCGTGGCGTTTGGGGGGTTCGATGGGCGAACGTATGGCGGATATAGCATTGTGATTATCGGGGCTTATGGGGGGCGGGGGATCGCTAACGACTCGCCATAAAAACGGGTCGGTTTTCAATATTTTGACGTAACGACTCAGGTAGAGATATAATATCTTGGGATCTCACCCCACACCCCATCACTTTTTATAATAAAGTGAACAAAAATTGTCATATCTCATTATGAATGACACAAAAAATTAGCGAAGGGCCAATACACAATGGCGATTTCATTACCGGAACAGCTCGAAGCCCTGCTCAACATCCTGACGCAAATGCAAACGGGCGAGATCGGCACATATGACGATGAGCAGCAAGCGTATATCGGCATTGTGAAAGAAAACGCCATCAGCTTACAATCCGAGAAGATTATGCAGCTTAGCATGATCGGCTTGAGCATGAAAAGCCACGACCTACGCCAATTTTTAACCTCGGTGGTGGGGTATAGTGCGCTGCTCAACAGCGCCAAATTATCCGATCATAGCGCCATATCCGAACAACAACTGGACGCGATCCGGCAAATTCACACGATTGCCCGCGATATTCACTGGCATCTGGATAGCTTAATCTTGTTTGCTAACCAGATCGTGCGCCCGCGTAAAGATCATGAACAAGAACGCGGGATGCTCAACTTTGGGGGCTATCTACAAGACCAGGCCGATCATTACGTGTGCCGTCCGTTTGTGACGGGGACGAACATCCCGGACCAACTCCCCTACGTGTACGCTAACCATACCTACACGAAATTGATGTTGCGCGGCTTGTTCGCGCTGATGCTAGACCTGGTGGATGAGCCAAGTATTGATGTGCAGGCATACACGATGATGAAGTTTATCCGAGCGCGGGTGACGCTGACCGGGCAAGCGCATCATATGGCCCGGCTGATGGAGTTGGCGCGGGTGCAAGAGGTCAAAGAGGCGGCCCGCGAGACGCAATCGTTGTATATGTCGGTCGGTAAGATTCAATCGCTCTCGTTGGTAGAACTCGGGCTGTACACGGCAACGCGGCTGGCTTCAAAGCAGGGGGGGCGGCTCAAGATCGAAACGGATGATAGCAAGCTAATCTTTACGTTGACAATGCCCACTAGCGTACCGGAGAAGGCGTTAAACCGTTCGCATCTGGCGTAAAGCAGGCCGAGCCAGGGTATATAAGCTCATCAATAGCAACAGGCTACCACTACCGAACAACAACCCCGGCAAGCTCCACCGCGCCAGCAGACCGGCGACGGTGTAACCTATCGGTTGTAGGCTGACGGCGCTAAACATGATCAGGCTCATCACTCGGCCCAGGCGATCCGGCGGAACGCGCTTCTGAATCCAGGCCATCACGCGCACATTTGTCAGCCCGATCGCAAAGCCAACCAGTGTCATACAACCGACCGCCCCCCACAGCACCGACACAAACCCAAGTAACAGCGTCGCGCTCCCTAACAGCGCCACTGCCCCGGCCAGCATCCACCCAAGCGCCCCCGGCAGGTAGCGCGTCCCGGCTAACGCGGTCCCGGTGACGGCCCCAACCCCCATGCCAGAGAGCATCCAGCCGAGTGCTTCGACCATGCCGAAGCGGGCGTCGGCTAAGATCGTCATGCCGACACCGAGCGAAGGCGTCAGCACGCCGTTTAACAGAAACAGCAAGATCATCAACGCCCGGAGTTGTTCGTCGGCAAAGGCATAAGCAATCCCTTCGCGGATCGTCGCGAACAGGCCGGTTTGCGTTTGGGTGTCGTCGGGTCGTTGGGCGGGGGTGGGGCGCATCAACAGGATGGCGATAACAGCGATGCCAAACGTTAGCGCGTCGATACCGAAAGCGAACGCCACGCCAAAAGCGGCGATGATCGCCCCGGCGATCCCTGGCCCGATGATGCTGCCCAACTGAAATGTGAGGGTCATCAGGCTGTTACCGGCGTTGAGTTGGTCGGATGGTAGCATCCGTGGGAATACCGCGTAGTAAGCGGGTTCAAAGAAGGCTCCGCACATCCCGAACAGGAAAGCGACCAACAGAAGCAGCGGAGCGTTGATCGTTTCGGTGAGGACCATCAGCGCGATGAGAAGCGCGATCCCAAACAGGGCCGCATTGGATAAGAGCATCATACGGCGCGGCGAAAAGCGGTCGGATACCGCCCCGCCAAGCAGCATGAATAACGCCATCGCTAAGCCGATCATTGTGCGCACCAGCCCGACGAATAGCTCATCGCCCGTTAGTTGGAGTGCCAGCCAGGGCAGGGCCACATAAGTAAATTGATCCCCCAGGCCAGATGTACCGATCCCGATCCACAACAGGCGGAAATCTGGGGTGCGTAAGGGGGCGAGTAATCCGGGGGGTGGGGTGGCGGCGGTTTCGGTTGTCATATGAAACTCGTTGGGTTAAAAGAAAATATGTCATTAATATATCACAAAAAGCGGCCATTTTGATTGCAAATAAACCCTGGTTGCTTGTTGTGCTACGGCAAACGGCCCACCCGCACCCAATTATCTACTGCGCCGGGGACCGTGCTTTGTACGTCCAGGCGTTGCAGCGACGGGTAACGATACCAACCGGTATAGACTTCAAGCGGGCCGGGGGCGTCATCCGGCACGGAGAACGTGATCTGTTCGGCATAGTCGCCCGCATCTGGCAGCGGCAGGGGCGCATCGACCCCGGCAAGCTGTTCGCCGTTGGCGTCTAGCAGATGGACAAAGCGCACGGTGGTATCGTCCGGCAGATGTGCGAAATGCCACCACAGCCGTACCTGGACGGCCCCATCGGTGAGTGTGGCGGTCGCATTCTGTAACCGGATCGCGTCCTCAAACTGAACCGGGCCGACTTCTCCAAACGGGACATCGACCGTTAAGGTGACGGTCGGTGGATCCGGCGGGGCGCAACTCAAAGCGGGTGCGGGGATGTGGTCTGGGCAGGGGTTGGGCAGGGCAATCTGCACAGTATGGTACCCAGCAGAAAGGGGAACAGCCGCTTGTAATGATTCGCCGGGGGTCTGGTAAGTGATGGGATCGCCGTTCAAGAGCAGGCGCACCAAGCGCGGCTCATCGGATAGATCGGCGGTGTAGGTCGCCCAGGTTGCCGATGGCGCGTAGGCGTGGGCGATTGCGCCCGGTTGCGCGGTGAACGCGGGCGGATCGGCAGCAGGCACACGGAAAGCCGCGAGCCGATCATCTTCATAGAATGGCGTCCCGAGCGCCTGGTAAACGGTCGGGTCTAGCAGCGGATCGTAGCCACGGAACAGCATCACGACATCGGCCCCGGCAGCACCGAGTAGGGCGGGGTCTAGCGTGTTTTGGAGCAATTCACGTTTGGCGAGCGAGACGGGCGTTTCACGGGAGACAAACCCGGCGATCAGCGGCTTGTGATGGGCGGTTTGCAGGTACATCGCGGCCTTAGCCGCCAGCAGGTTATCGTGTGGCAGGTTCAATACCGCTGCTACGTTAGGATCATCGCGTAGGGCGGCGATCTCATCCGGGATGGCGACGGGAACGGTCGGGAAGCCGTCCCAGGTGATCTGATAATCCGCTGTGATCAACGTGATGATCGCCCCCGTCAAGACGATGCGCCCCCACCGCCGATCTATCCAACCCAACAGCACCCCGGCCCCGTAAGCACTCATGACCGCTACGGCGACCCCAAGCGCCAGATGAAACCGGCCCGGCGTGCGTAGGATGTCTAGTATGGGCAACGATCCGAGCGCGGCAAACGGCAACGGGATATAGCTTACACGATTATCGACAATGACGGTTAGTGGTGTATCGTATAGTTTAAGCAACGGGCCGAGCGACAACACCCACGCGAGCAACGCCAGGGCCAACCACCCCCGCGCTGCCCGCACACGCCACACGCCGATCAGCACCAGCCCGCCGGCAACCAGGCCCAGATAGCCGTAGCCCTCAACGATGTTGGTTCCGATCACACGGGCGGACCAGGGCGCGGCGTGTGGGGCAAAAAACGACGGCGAGACCAGCGCGAGCAGGTCCGCGCTAAAGCGAACGGCCCCGGTCGGGCGGACGGATGCCAACGCGGTGACCTGCTCCCATAGCGCCGGGGCCACAAAAACCACCGACAGCGTAGCCCCGCCAATCACCCCCAAGCCGACGCGCCCCAGGCCAGGCCAGCGCCGGGCGAGCGCATCCCCTGCCAAGATGTAGAGCGTTAACGGGAACAGCACAAACACCAGATTAAGCGTACTGCCCAGGATGGACAGCACGAAAAAGAGCGCCGCCCGCAGATAAGCCCCGCGTGATCCACCTGTTCGGAGGCGGAACAGCGCATCCATGTAAAGCGGGACGGGCCACAGCGCCACCACCCCCAAATGCGAGCCGAACAGATGGCCTTGTATCGCCGGATATAACATAAACACCGTCCCACCGATGAGCGCCCCGGCCTCGGATAGCCCCGGCAGGCGGCGCAGCGCGTAAAACATCGCCCAGCCGTTGAGCGCCAACCGGAACAGCGCCGTCAGGTTGTAGGCCAGCGGAAGCGGCATCACCAGCGCCAGCAGCCACGCCGGGAACGACTGTAACGGGATCGCCCACAGCCACAAGCCCGGCAGCCCATCTGGATAGGCCAGCAACGGTTGCGAGAACAGCGGCAGCCCCTCCCGCAGCGCGTGCCCATACCACCAGATATGGCGGGCATACTCATAGGCGTCACTTTCGGGGGCACCGATAAAGCCATCGGTCAGGTTGAGGGCCAACGGGAAGGTGACGATCACTGCCAGTAGTAGGTATCCGCTGTAGATGAACCCGTGACGACGCATTATTCGACCTCCACGCTGCCAAGCTGTGCCCAACCGTCGGATGCCCCGGCAACCTCATCGGATAGCACCACCAGGCGCGAGACATCCGGCAGCGTGTACCAACCGACATAGGCGGTATATGTTCCCGGCGGTAGGTCGGTTAGGTCGATGCTGTCTACGATGGCCGGCGTGGGGTGATCGACCTGTAAGACGGGCCGCCCGTCGGTGTCTAGCAGGTGGATAAACCGCACCAGATCATCCGGTGGGGGATCATCAAAGCGCCAGGCCAGGCTGATGCGATCCGGTGTAAGTTCGTAGTCCGTTAGCGTGATGCCGCGCTCAAACGCGATAGCATCCCGCACGCCAGAGGCGGACCAATCGCTAAATGCGACATCCCGCACCCGCAACGTGATACAGTGGAGCGTAGGGTCCGGTGTTCGCAGGCATTCTGACGGGGCCAACAACCGAAGCGTATGATAGCCGGTTGTGAGGGGCACCCGCACTCGGAAGCGGCCATCAACGGTGTGTAACGGTGTGTCGTTGAGGGATAACACAGCGGGAACTTCGGTTTCTCCGGTGAATGTGGCCCAGCTGTTCGCCGGGGCGTAGGCGTAGCTCAAGGCGCGGTCTACCTGGGGGGACCCGGCATAAGGCAGGGCTTGGAAGGTGGGATCGTCGGTGGTTGGGGGCACGCGCCACAGCATCAGGTCGTCGTCGGTGTAGTATGGATCGCCAAGGCGTGCTAGCGCGTTTTCTTCGACCGGGCCGGGGCTATTTTCTAAGTCCCAGCGCCGCAGCAACAGCACCACATCTGCGCCGCTTAGCCGTAAAAGGGCGGGGTCCAGGGTTTGCTGTAGTATAGCGAGCTTAGCGGTATCTACAGGCGTGCCGCGTGTGATATGCCCGGCGATTATTGGCTTCTGGTGGATGGTCTGCAAGATCATCGCGTCTTTGCCGCTAACGTAATGGTTATACGGCAGGTTGAACACCGCCTCAACGTTCGGGTCGTCTCGCAAGGCTTCGACCGCTGCGACCTGCGGATAGGGCCAGCTATGGATATAGGGCCAGTTGCCACGCCACATAACCTGATACTCAAACGCGATGACGAGCAACAACAATCCGGTTATCGCCCAGCCTAGCGCCGGACGCCGGATACGCTGCATGATCCACTGCCACCCAAACGCCGCCAGTACAGCAACCGCCAGCCCGATCACCAGATTAAAGCGCCCGGTCGTGCGGGTGGTTTCGAGTATCGGCAATTGGCCCAGCACCATCCACGGCAACGGCACATAAGACGCAACCCCGCCCACCGTGACCGTAACCAGTTCATCACGCACTTTTAGCAACGGCCCCAGTGAGAACACCCAGGCCAGCAGCGCCAGCCCACCCCACCAACGGGCCTTCGGGACCTGCCACAACGCAACCAACGACAGCCCCCCGGCGATCAAACCGACGTAGGCGGTCCCCTCGATATTTTTGATCCCACCGAGTACGTCGCGTGCGTAGGTTAAGTCAGAAAATAGCGGGTTATAGAAAGAAGGGGCCAGCACCGCGAACAGGTCCGCATTGAACAGCAAGACACCGCCGATAGCACGGCGCGGCGAAGCGATCTGCTCTAGCAACACCGGCAAGATAAACACACTCGCCCCAGCCCCACCCAATACCCCTGCCGCCAACATCCGACCAAACCAGGGCCAATCGCGCCCGGAAAGTGCCACCAGCACCAGCACCAACGAAAGCGGGAACAGCACATAGATCAACAACAGATTATTGCCTAAGACGCTGATCACCAGTGCCAACGCCGCCAGCGCCAGGTCTTGCGGGCGGGTATGGTCGCGCAGCCGCAGCAGGGCCAGGGCATAGAACGGAACCCCCCACAGCACCAGCAACCCGATATGCGAGGCGATCAGGTGGCCTTGCAGCGCCGGGTAGAGCGCAAAGACCGTCCCGCCCAGGATGGCAGCCGGGAGCGAGCGCGTCAGCCGCCATCCGAGAAAGTAGGCGGCCCAGCCATTGAGCGACAGGTGCAACAGCGCCCCCAGGTTGTAGGCGGCGGGCAGCGGCATCACGAACAGAAACAGCCAGGCCGGGGAAGACTGTAACGGGTTGCCCCACAACCACGCCCCCGGCAGGCCGTCCGGGTAGGCAAGCAACGGTTGGAAAAAGATCGGCTCGCCGTTTCGGATCGCATGGTTGATCCACCAGATATGGTGGGCGTACTCGGTCGCATCGCTGAAGGCATCACCGATAAAGTGGGTAGCGAAGTTCGGTAGCATGGCACCCAATAATGCCAGCATCAGCAGCAAAAAGTAGAGATAGGCGAAAATGTGTTGGCGCGTGTAAGTCATGTTATCGGAGGAATCCCTGGCGATAATACAATGGCGGATTGTATGCAAGGACCACGCTCAGGGACAGGTTAAGTTTACGGGATCAGGCGTTATCGGGGTCGTCGTGCGAGTCGGCGTCGTAACTGGCGAGGAACTCCGCTAGGTCAACGCTGTAGCCGCCGTCGCGTTCTTCGAGGCCCTGGTGCATTTTCATCACCGGGAAGGGATCGACCGGCTTATCATCGACCCCCATCATAACGCGGATCGCCTGCATTTCGGTTGTGGTGATGTGGGCCATGGTGTTTTCGGCGTTGTCTAGCTCGGACGTACCGAAGGCGCGATGAAATGCGATCCGCTGGAACTGCACGCTGGCCATGTTTGCGACCAACAGCGCATTCGGGTTAAACCCGCGTGCGCGTAAATCTTCCTGGCGGATCATGAGCATACTGACCCCCAGTAAGCCGACCCCAACCCACTGTGCCGGTGTCAGGCGGTCCCCCAACAAAAAGAAAGCCAGCACAAGCGCGACGGCAATTTCGGATAGGGCGGTGATAGCCGTTTGCAGGCTGCCCATGAACTTCACCCCGGCAAACAGCATCAGACGGGCGACGGCGGTTGACAGCCCTAGCAGGAAGATCGGCGTGATGATGGCTTGCCACTGATCCGGCGGGATCGGCTCGCCAACGGGTAACCAGGCCATCGTGACGATCACTGCCATGGTGGTTAGGATATATAAGGTGGCGGTCGGGGCGGGCATTTCAAATAGCACGTACTGGCTGAAGATGACGGTCCCGGCAAACATGAGCGCGTTTGCCAGCATAAACCCGACGCCTAACGCGCTCACCTGCCCGGCACTAAACCCGGTGATAATAATCAAGCCTAACAGCGCCAGCGAAACCCGTATCCACACTTGTAAGGTGATCTTTTCGCCGCCGATGCGCGTCAGCAAGAGCGCGAACACCAGGTACATGCCGTTGATCAACTGCGCTAACGACGCGGGCAGTTCGTTGAGGCCACTGTAGAAGAACAGCGAGCCGATGCCATTGATCGTGCCGATGATGATGCAGCCACTCAAGCCTGCCGGATAGATGAAGATATAGCGCCGAAAAAACAGCGCGTAGATCACCCACAGAACCGCGATAGCGATCAGGGTGCGGACGGCGGCAACGGTGAACGGGTCGGCCCCGGCGTTGGTCGCCATTTTGCCGAAGATGGGGGCCATGCCCAGGAAAAGCGGGGTCGCGAGTGCTGCGATGATCCCCTGGATGGGCGGGGCGGCTTGGGTATTAGTCATGATTTTTCGTCAGGAAGGCGGACATCGGTTTGCGGTTGGCACGGGCCGCTAATGGGAGTTGCAGCACGAACTCGCTGCCAGGCGGGTGATCCAGGTCGCGGCGGGGGCTACGGGCGATCAGGCTACCGCCGTGTGCTTCGACCACGCCCCGACAGATAGCCAAACCCAGGCCAAGCCCACCCCCGAAGAAATTGGTCTTGCTGGTAGAGTGTAACTGCGGGTCCCCCACTGTATGGAAACGCTCGAATATCAAATCTAAGTCGGCTTCATCAATGCCGATGCCGGTATCCTGAAACGTGACATAGACGTTGAACTCGTCGTATCTAGCGGATACGTCGATACTGCCGCCGTCCGGTGTGTATTTGATGGCGTTGCTCAGCAGGTTATCCAGCACAATTTCGACCATATCACCATCGGCCCGGATGCTACGCGGGAAGGTCTCGTGCTGGATCGTGAGGATCAGGTGGCGATCGGAGAGGACCGTGGCATATTTTGTCTCTAATTTAGTCATGAGCTTACTGAGGTTGGTTGGCCCCAGTGACAGGTCAACTTGATCGGTCATAATGCGGCTGATGGTGAGAATTTCGTCAACAATAGCCTGCATCCGTTCGACGGCACCGACCAGGCCACCAATAAGCGAGTCGTCGCCCTGGTTGGCGCTTAACTGTTGGAACTCCGGGCTATCTTGTAAAAGGC
This sequence comes from Anaerolineae bacterium, assembly GCA_034437355.1. Taxonomy (GTDB): domain Bacteria; phylum Chloroflexota; class Anaerolineae; order Aggregatilineales; family Phototrophicaceae; genus DAOTTY01. Next base: position 9,128 of record DAOTUA010000204.1, read on the forward strand.
GGCTGTAGCCGTAGATCAGTGTGAGAGGGGTTCGCAGTTCGTGGGCGGTAATTTGGATGAAGGTATCTTTGAATTGATCGAGCTGGAGCAGGGCTTTGTTTTTAATTTCTAATTCGCGGATGCGGGCTTCCAGGTGGGTGATGATCTCGCGGGTATAGTCCGATTGGGCTTTGTGCATCCGGCCCGCGTCGATCTGATCGCGCCCGCCCGCCAGATAATATTCGACCTGTTGCGGTAGTGCGTCAATGTCTATCGGTTTGGTGAGGTAGCCGGTGATGCCAGCAGCTAGCGCCAGGTCGCGCTGTTGGGGATGGGCGGCGGCGGTGAGGGCGACAATGGGGATGGTGGCGAATTTTTCGTCGCGGCGAAGCATGGTCGTGAGTTCGCGCCCGGTGATGTCGGGCAAGTTGATGTCGGTGAGGATCAGGTCGATAGGTTCGGTACGGGCGATGTCGATTCCGTCTAGGCCGCGTTCGGCAGTGCGGACGATATAACCGGCATAGCGCAGGGTCCGTTCGACCAACGTTCGGCTGGCGGGGTCGTCTTCTATGTACAGCACCAGTGTTTGATTGGATACCATGTTATGCCTCACATCCACAAGCTAACATCACCCACCGCAGCGCCAGCCTGGGTGCGCTCATTCGAGTTCGTTAATGAGGCTATCGACAAATTCCTCATCAATGAACCCGCCTTTTTGCAAGATCATATCAATTTGCCCAGAAAGGCGCGACCGATCTTTGACGGTGAGTTCTTTAGCGGTGATCACCACAATCGGAATTTGTGTCAGGCGGGGGTCGCTTTTCACGCGGTCGATGACGGTGAAGCCGTCTACAATCGGCATCATCAGGTCGGTGATGATCAGGTCTGGGCGGTGTTGTTCGATGAGGGCTAGCCCCACCTCGCCATTTTCCGCAACATGGACTTCGTAGCTGCCACGGGCGGTCAGAATACGGCTAATGAGGCGGGCGGCGTCGTTGTTATCCTCAATGACGACGATCTGCCGGAGGGTGGCGGCGGTACCTTCTACTTCTTGGACAGCCGAGACGAGCGAGTCCTCCGGGACGACGGCAGTTTGTTCTTGCGTATCCAGTTCGACATTGTGCGCCCAGTGTTCGCCCAAAATCTGGGTTTCGACTGGCAAGGTATGCCCAGAGACATTGACGACGACGACATCATCGGGCTGGATAATGCCGCGCCGCACCATTTTGATCAGCCCGGCGAAGGTGACGCCGGTAGCCGGTTCGACGGACATGCCATCCAGTGAGGCCAGGATACGGATCGCATTAAAGGCTTCCTCGTCGCTAGCGTCGATGAAGTCGCCCCCGTGTTGGCTGACGTAATCATAGAGCATTTCGTAGGCGCGGCCTGGGTTGCCAGTGGCGAGGGTGACGATCACGCTTTCGGGGTGTTCGATGGGGGTGGCGACACGCTGGTTATTCTGCCAGGCATGGACCATCGGCGCACAGCCGGACGACTGGATCAGGCCGAGCTTGGGCATTTTATCGACAAAGCCAAAGTCGAGCATCTCCCGGAAGCCCTTACCGACCCCAACCGGGCCAAGCCCACCGCTAACGCCCTGCAAGAACCAATCGGGGGAGCGCCAGCGTGCGCCGCCGTCTAAATCTTCGCCGAGTTGTTCGGCCATTTCGTAGGCCATGGTTTTCATACCTTCCATGGCGGCAACGCTCTTAACGCCCTTATCTAAGAAAAGCCCCTTCGCGGCGGCAAAGCTGGCGGCAAGGGCTTTGGTCTGGTCGTAGTTGCCGGTAGTTTTGATAACTTTGGCCCCATAGACGGCAGCTTCGCGCATTTTTTCGTTGGGTGTGAGGCTGGGGAAGAAGGCCCACAGTTTGATCCCGGCCCGCGCACAGTAGGCGGCATAGGCTATTGCGACGTTGCCGGTACTGGCGACCACCACTTCTTTGATGCCGAGTTCTTTCATAGCGGAGACAGCGACGGTGGCCTGCCGGTCTTTGAAGCTGTGGGTGGGGCCTTGGCGTTCGTCTTTGAGGTAGAGATGTTTAAGCCCCAGGTTGGCGGCCAGGTTCTCCGACTTGACGAGGGGTGTACCGCCCTCGTGCATGGTGATGATATTGTTTGCGTCGTAGATCGGCAGCATTTCGCGGTAGCGCCATAGCCCAGACGGGCGCGTAGCGAACTCTTTCCGCCATTGAGCTGGGTCGATATGCCCGATCTCGTAGCGGGCTTCGATGATCTTTTCACCACAGACCGGGCAGCCCATCATAGCGGCGTCAAGGTCTTTGAGTGGGATCGTCCAATCGCAATTGCCGCAGACGAGGGTGATGTGTTTGCCCTTGCGAACACCGATGGTTTCGTTTGTCATGTGGGCTACTACTCTCCGTGATACCTTGAAATCTGCCGTTTTACTTCGTCTATAAAGAACTGATAGTTATCCTGGTTGAGATCGGTCTTATAGATGATCTCCAGGTCGGATAACGCCTGGCGTTCGTTGTCGCTCAGGTCGGTTTCGCCGGTGACGACGACAACCGGGATGCTGGCGCTTTCCGGTTGGCGGCGCAACTCCTCTAACACCTGGAAGCCGTCCATCTTCGGCATCCGTAGGTCTAAGATGATCAGGTCTGGCTGGCGACGGGCAACCAGCGAAATGCCCTCTGGCCCGGTGTGGGCGGCAAACACGCGATACTTGCCGTGTTCTTGTAGCAGTTGTTCGACCAGCCGGGTATCGCTTTGCTGGTCGTCAATGATCAGGATGCGATCAACGTTTGATTCTTGTTCCGCTTTGAGAACGGCATCGGTGAGGTCGTCGGGGGTGTAGGGGCGTTGGATGAACTTATACGCGCCGAGTTGGTAAGCCCGTTCGGATTCGTCGCTCATGGTGACGACGATCACCGGAATATCGAAGGTATCGTCACGATCTTTGATGTTTTCCAAGATGGTCCAGCCGGCCCCATCGGAGAATTGCACGTCCATGATAATCAAGGTGGGGCGCAGGCCGCTTGCCATGGTTT
>DAOTUA010000205.1:0-3901 GCA_034437355.1 Anaerolineae bacterium
TTGGTGCGCGTATCGGGAGGGCACGGCGACCCTCCCCTACGATGTCGGTGATGACAAAATGTTCGTAGCCCCCCGACAGGTTGTTCGTACACCTCACTTACCCAATTATTTTATCAAACGTCAATAGCGGCGGGAGGGAGGGGTTTTACCACCTTCGGCCATATTCACCCTGCTCTGATCTGGGTATGTTCAAGCGCAGGAACTGAGTTGTGATAACTATTTTTTGTGAAAATCGGAGATTTTCACAGCTAAAGTTTTGGTCAAGCTTTTGCAAAAGCTTGTGGGGGTTCGGGGGTGAAGCCCCTGAGTAGTTACGGTCCCTCAGCTAAAACTGAAACCCACCGGAAACGCGCACAATCTTATGCTCGTAGTTTTCTACATAGTCCATGAGCTTATCGTGCATAGCGGCCCATTCGTCGCTGGCTAAGATTTGCTGCATCTGATTATAGTTATCCACAATCCCCCCTGCCAAGATTTGTGGGGCGTCGTTATCGCGGCTGTAAACGGTATACCAACCGTCAGTAATCTCTAGGCCGAGCTTGGTCATATTTGGCACAAATTCGCGCACGACAAACTCGAAATAATCTTGATCCCGCCCAGGTTTGATGTCCCAGTTCATCAGGATTTTCACACTATCCATTCCAACCATTCGCAACACTTGCCTTTCTTACTCAAACATTTGGGGCTAACAGGACAACTTCGGGCTGTTCTGGGAGTGCCGAACCACTAACCCGCAGCGAGTCTTGCGCGGTGACGTTGCTGACGCCCATTGCCTTTAAGAACTTATCGACCTCATCCAACGCCAGGTTGAGGCCCGGTAAGGCGTAGTGCATGGGCACAATATAGCTCGGTTCAAACAACGCCACGACTTCCGCCGCGTCTGACGCGCTCAGGGTGTTGCCGGCCCCACAGGGTAACAATAACACATTGATCTCGCCTAACCCCTCGACTAGCGTTTGGGCGGGCACATGCGATAAATCGCCCACATGCAACACGGTGAGTCCGTCGTAGTCGATTAAATAACCCACGTTATAACGCTGCTCTTGCTCCGAAACATGGTGTAATGGTACCCCGGTAAAAAACGTCCCGCCGATTTCGTATTCGCCGGGTGTCCGCAGCGTGTAAAAATCACCCTTAATCAACGACAGATCGTTGTGTCCCGGCGCATCATGGCTGACGGTCACCACATCCGTTTTAGTCGTGCCGGCTGGCTCGATGCCCAACTGCGGGCTGTACGGGTCCGTTATGACAGTGGTCTTGTTACGCTCCGTGATACGAAAGCAACTGAGGCCATACCATGTAATATCCAATCGGGTTATCCTTACATCCAAGTGATCAAAATTATGGTACGATTATAGCCCAAGGTCCACTATCCCGAAAGCATGAGACAGACCATCCGTGCGAGAGCTACCCCGCCCCACACAGATTGGAGCCGGTACAGTCGGCACGCAAGCCGGGCACACCCGCCTACACATCCCACCCGCCACTGCCGCCACCTATCACGACGCACAGATCACCGACTACACGCTCCCACAGCGCAACTTTAGATGGGCGGCCCCGGCGCAGTTGGAACTAACCGCCTACTTCAATACCGCTGATGTCCGTGGGACGGCAGGGTTTGGCTTCTGGAATCACCCCTTTTCCCCAGATATGCGCGGCTGGCCTCGTTTGCCGCAGGCGGCCTGGTTCTTTTACGGCTCGGAGCCGAACGAGATGCCCCTGGCGCAAGGTGTGCCGGGCCATGGCTGGAAGGCGGCCACCCTCAGCGCGAAACGGGCTGCATTTCTGGGGCTGGCTCCGTTGGCCCCGGTCGGCTTTTTGCTGATGCGCATCCCGGCGCTGTACCGCCGGTTATGGCAGGTGGGGCAGGCCGCAATTGCCGTCCGAGAGTGCTTACTGGACCGCCGGCTGATGACGCGCCCCACCCGCTACACGCTCACCTGGGGGGTGGATCAGGTGACATTTGCTGTCAACGGCGAGCAGGTGCTACACAGCCCGTTTCGGTTGGGTGGGTCAATGGGTTTCATCGCCTGGATCGACAATCAATACGCCATCGTCACCCCACAGGGGCGCTTTGGGTGGGGCCTGGTGGATGTCCCCGCCGCCCAAACGCTAACGCTTGAGGGCCTACAACTACGCAAGTTACCATGACCCTACATATCCTCAACAACAGCAGTGTTCATGATCTTATCGTGCCAGCCCTGTTTATTGTCGTCCCAGATAACCCATAAGAAGCCCAGGTTAAACACCAACGAACTGACGACGTATCCAAACACATTCCGCCCAACCATATTCCAGAACGTCAAGTCGCCGTCTAGTTTGACGATCCGGATATTCATCGCCTTTTTGCCGACGGTGCGCCCATCCCAACGGGCCGGCAATAAGCCGAAATATAACAACTGGATAGCAAACCCAAAGATATAAAACCCACATTGGATGGGCAACAGCACCGCCTCTAGCTCGGCTTCGGTGAGTTCCGGGTTGTTAAGCGCCACACCAAACCCAATCGCAAAGCCAAGAACCCCGCCGATCAACCCACCTACCATAGATAACAGAAAACCATCGATCAGGTAGGCCGCCAACCGTTTGCCAAATCCGACCCGCACCCCCACATTTTTACGTTTAGACTTGTCAAAGTCGCTTACACCATATTCAACCATATTTGTTTCTGTTCGCCTTAATTTAGTTAGCTTTATATGATACGCCTGATGTAACTAATCAGGTACTAAACACATCTTACGGTATCGCACCCGCCCTCACCCCTTAAATCCCCCTCTCCCACAGCTTCGCGGGGAGAGGGGTTGGGGTGAGGGCTGAGTAGTTACCTTCATTTATTCTTTGATAACCAGCGTATCCGTGATCAGATCGTGCCAGGTACGGTTTTCATCGTCCCACAGCATCCATAAGTAGCCCAAAGCAAAAACAAACCGGCTGATCTGGTAGCCGATAATATTGCGTAAGAACATCCGCCAATATCCAACTGGCGAGCCGTCCGTGCGAACGATCTGAATATTGGTGATGCGTTTGCCAAACGTTCTACCGCTGTTCTGCACCGGGAAATACACATAGTAGTACAAGAAAAAAGCGAAATAGATCGCATAACTGACGAGCAAGATCAAAGCGGCGGTGTCGTCATCTTGCATAAACGACGACGGGACGACTAGCATTAACACAGAAGCGACCGTAATAATCATCTGGTCAATGATAAAGGCAACCAACCGTTCTCCGAACCCAGCGAGATACCCCCGGTAGGTTTTGGGCTTATGTTTGTAGGGTTGGGAAGCCGCATCCGCTGTTAGATAAACGCCTAACTCCGGGTCGTAGGCGTCATTCGATGTTTGCTGTTCGTAGATGCGTTTGAGATCGTCTTGGTTGCTCATAAATCTCTCTCTGATGCTCATATCGTAGATGTTCGTGATGTTATCGTACGTAGTTCTCGGCGGGTACAAACAAGTGCATCACGCTATCGGCTGTCATCAAATTTGACCGACCGCGTTTTCCGATGGTGTTGTGTGGCCATTATCATTATACTCCACGCGCTATGTGAAATTCAAAAACCGGTGCGATTCAATGGGTGTCTTTCAATATCTTGACGATTTTCGTTTGGTAGAGCAGCGCCCAATGATCCGCGATGTCTCTTTGCAAAAGCCCGGACCGCACACCATAGCACCATCCAATTAGACGTTTTTGTAACTACTCAGCCCTCACCCCAACCCCTCTCCCAAACGTGCCTTTGGCACTCGGAGAGGGGCTAAATCACGCGATGAGAAGTCCCCCTCTCCCCGCGAAGCTGTGGGAGAGGGGGATTTAGGGGGTGAGGGCGGGTGCGATACCGTAAGATGTGTTTAGTACCTGAGTAGTTACACGTTTTTTGCGATATTCTATAGGTGTAGCTGTTATA
>DAOTUA010000206.1:0-2297 GCA_034437355.1 Anaerolineae bacterium
ACCACCTTCGGCCATGTCACCCTGCTCTGATCTGGGTATGTTCAAGCGAAGGAACTGAGTTGTGACAACTATTTTTTGTGAAAATCTTTGATTTTCACAGCTAAAGTTTTGGTAAAGCTTTTGCAAAAGCTTGTGGGGGTTCAGGGGTGAAGCCCCTGAGTAGTTACGGTTTTTGTTCACTTTTTTCAAAAAGTGACGGGTTTGGGCAGCGCCCAATATTCAGCTATGTAGCTTCGCAAAAGCCCTACCCTCACACCTATACGCTGTTACATGCGAAAGCGCATCCGGTATAATATGGGGCCTATCGACACCCGCAACTAAAACGGAGCCACGACACATCATGAATCCTATCGCACTCATCACCGGGGGGAACCGTGGCGTTGGCCTGGAAATTTGCCGTCAGTTGGCAAACCAAGGGCAGACGGTCATCCTCACCAGCCGCGATTTTGACAAAGGCCAGCACGCTGCCGAACGGTTACGCCAACAGAGCGCCACAATTGTTTATCATCAGCTGGATGTAACAGACAACCACAGCATAGAAAAACTACGAGCTTTCGTCTACAACGAGTTCGGGCGGGTGGATGTGCTAGTGAATAATGCGGGGGTCTACCCAGATCAGGGCGTTAGCGTGTTGGATATTACGAATGACACGCTCAGGCAGGCTTTAGAGGTGAACGCGATTGGGGCCTGGGCCATGTGCCGGGCGTTGGTCCCGTTGATGATTGAAAGCAATTATGGGCGGGTGGTGAACGTGTCGTCTGGGTTGGGGGCAATCACCGGGATGGGCGGGTACAGCGCCGCCTACAAAATATCTAAGGTGGCACTCAACGCGCTGACGCGCATCGTCGCGCAAGAGGTGCGCCCGTATAACATCAAAGTCAATGCGATGTGCCCAGGTTGGGTCCGAACGGAGATGGGCGGCCCAGCCGCCCCGCGCACGGTCGAAGAAGGGGCGGATACTGCCGTGTGGCTCGCAACCCTGCCGGATAACGGCCCAACGAACGGGTTTTTTCGAGATCGCCAGCCGATCAACTGGTAACGCAACAGGGCACCCGACCGGATGCCCTGCTGTGTGCTGCTTATTCATACCAATGTCGGAAAACTACATCCCGAACAGCGTGTTCAAGAATTCTTCGAAGGGCTGCGCATCGGCAGGGGCTTCAATCGTGCCGTCGGCACCGTAGGACAAATCGACCGCAAAGTCCATATCCAGGTCGAAGCCGAGTTCGGCACTACCCGCCACGATATCCAGCACGGTTGTACCAACCAGGCCGTTATCGTTTAGGGTTTGGGTAATGCTAAAGTTACTGCCGGATAGAGCCATCGGTCCAATCATCCCGACCTCTGCCAGGTCCGGGTCGGAGGCTAACACTTCCTGCACCTTTTCATCTTGCAGCAGGGCTTCGAGTAACAGAACAGTGGTGAAAGTGTCTCCATCACGGCTGATCTGGATATAATCTGCTGGGTTCACTTCTGCCAGTGGGCCGAGTTCTTCCATCGGCAGGGCCGAGGTTGGGTCGGTGATGGTCTCGGACGGTAAGCCAGCTAAAGCAGCAGTATCTTCTAAGTCGGACGCGGTAGCTTCGACCCAGCCCATCCCGACGTTGAAGTAAAACGAATCGCCAATCGCGACAATGCTCAGTTGGGCGGGGATGGTTTCGCCATCAGCCACCAGGTCGCCGGTCACGTCCATGGTGAACCCATCAGGGGTGATGAGGCCGTCGCCCGTCAGGTTCATGACGAGGATGTCGCCTTCGACATTAACTTCGGCATTGGTTGCGAAGGAATAGTTCAGGTCGCCAGCAGCGAGAAAGCTCTCGAATAAAGCGTCAGTGAACACGGCCTGGTCATCGGCACTCAAGCCGAAATCGGCATCTTGTGCTGCCACACCAAACGATAATACAAAAATGGTCAAAATGGCAACCATCATCACGACCAAACGGTTACGCAGGTTAATCATAAAGTTCTCCTAATGGGTTAAGTTTTGTGGGGGGATAGCGCGTTTTTACACACTATCTATCCTTTGTATAAACCTAAGTATAACGACCAGATATTAAGACTGCAAACCGTATCGTATCAAAAAATCATAAAAATACGCAGCGAATCAGGTTAGGCCTTTAATGGAATCAAAATTTCAGAGTAACTGCTCAGCTTACCCCCCACACCGGCGCTATTGACGTTTGATAAAATAATTGGGTAAGTGAGGTGTACGAACAACCTGTCGGGGGGCTACGAACATTTTGTCATCACCGACATCGTAGGGGAGGGTCGCCGTGCCCTCCCGATACGCGCACCAA
>DAOTUA010000207.1:0-18538 GCA_034437355.1 Anaerolineae bacterium
CCGGAACGAGCTTCTTGACGGAAAACGAGTTGCTTTGCCATATTGTGTTATTCCTCCAGAATGTATGGGTTGGTAATCAGGTTGATGAGAGGGGTTATTCGACGATGCCGAGGATGTCGCTTTCCTTCATGATCAACATCTTGTCGCCGCCCAGCTTAACTTCGGTGCCGGCATACTTCGCAAAGATGACGCGGTTACCGACTTCTACGTCTAGGGCGATGCGGTCGCCGTCATCGTCGCGCTTACCTGCGCCAACAGCCACGACTTCGCCTTCTTGCGGTTTTTCTTTGGCTGTTTCCGGTAGTAGCAAGCCGCTGTCGGTTTCGGTATCCTGTTCAATCGGCTTGACCAACACGCGGTCGCCAAGGGGTCGAATATTTGCCATGTTCAGTTCCTCCTTGTGTGGGTACTGGATGATACGGTGTAAGTTTGTTTTTTCAAATGTATTTAGCAGTCCATCGGGTGGTCTGCTAAGCAATCTGTCAGAAATATATCATCCCTTGCCGGGTAACGTCAAGAACGTTAGCAAAGTTCTTATGTTGTTGCTAAAAATCTTAATCTGTGGGACGGGTGTGGCTTTCACATCGTGCGTCAAAGAGATCGGGTTGTGTTTATGGTACAATGCGCGGTGAAATACTATTGCACGAAAACGGTAAGGTCATTGGGGTGTGCGGTGGGGAGAGAAACGCGCTAGGCAACATTACATGATCTGGCCCGCAGGCCACATACGGATAACCCAGTTGGTGATTGAATCAACGATTGAATATAGGAGTAATGGCATGAGCGATAGCATAACCATTTTCGGGGATATTCACGGCAATTTACCGGCACTCGAAGCGGTTTTGGCAGATATGGATAGGCGCGGGTTGGAGAACCGATACTGTTTGGGCGATCTTGTCGGGTATGGGACGTTTCCCAACAAGGTAATTGAGATGATCCAGGAGCGCCAGATACCCACGATTATGGGGAATTATGATCAGGGTGTGGGGAATAACAGTGATGATTGTGGTTGCGCGTATAAAGCGGAGGCGGATCGCAAACGCGGGGAAGCGTCGATTGCGTGGAGCAACGCCAGCACCAGCGACGCGCATAAGGTGTTTTTGCGGTCGTTAGCAAAGCAGATACCGTTACAATTAGGGGATTTGCGCGTGTTACTGGTACATGGTAGCCCGCGTAAGATCAATGAGTATATGTATGAGGATCGCCCAGACGGGTACTTTGAGCGCATTTTTGAGGGGGTCGGGGTGGATGTGATCGTATGTGGGCATACACACCTGCCCTATCATAAGGTGTTGCCGGGGGGCCAGCAGGTTGTCAATGCGGGGAGCGTGGGCAAGCCGAAGGATAACAACCGAGATGCGTGTTATGTCACGTTGACGGCGACCGGGGGCGAGCTAGCGGTTGAGTTTATCCGGGTGGCGTATGATGTGGAACGGGCGGCGGGGGCCGTCGAAGCGGCGGATGGGATGCCGAACGAGTTCGCGGAGATGCTGCGTGAGGGGCGCGGCTAGCGTGCGTCATCATGAGGCATGAGCCGTTGCGCATGTGGTCGCGTTTGCGAGCAAACATCGGGGTGGCCTTATCGTATTGGGGGTGGGGGTTACGGTTGGTGATCTTGTGGGGGGTGTTGGTCCGATTGCAACCAGCGGAACCGTTGGCGGTGCTTGGGGAGCCGAAAACGGTTGAGAGCAATCAGCCTCATTTGTGCGTGCATACGCGCTTGATTGATGAGGTGGACGAGTGGAAGATACAGGCATCTTTGCGGTTGGTCCGGGAGATGGGGGCGGATCATATCGTGGAGTTTTTCCCGTGGGCCTACGCCCAACCGACCCCATACGAAACGAACTGGGCGCTGTTTGACCGGATTATGCGCCATGCGGAAAACCAGGGCGTGCGGGTGATCGCCCGGATGGGGTTTGTGCCGGCGTGGGCACAGGCGGATGTAGACCGGGCGACGCTGAACACGCTCCCGGAGGCAGCCTACCCGGATTTTGCGGCGTTTGTGGCGGCATTTGCAGCCCGTTATCGGGGGGTGGCGGATGAGATCATCATCTGGAACGAACCGAATTTAGCGTTTGAGTGGGGGTATCAACAGGTGGACCCTGCCGGGTATGTGCGGTTGCTGGAAGCGGTCTACCCGATGGCACACGCGGCTAACCCGGATGTGGTGATCCTGGTGGCGGGGCTAGCGCCGACGTTGGAGCCGCCAGGGAGCGCCAGCGGCTTATCGGACCTGTTGTACTTAGAGGCGATCTACGAACAGGGCGGGGCGGCTTATTTCGATGGTGTATCGTTGCATACTTACGGTTTCACATTACCCGCGACGGCCCCGCCTGCCCCGGATGTTTTGAACTTCCGGCGGGCGGAACTGCTCTACGATGTGATGCGGGCTTATGGTGATGGCGACAAACCGATCTACATTACGGAAGCGGGCTGGAATGATGATCCGTATTGGGCGCAGGCGGTTACGCCGTCGCAGCGGGCGGTCTATACGATAGATGCGCTAGAGATCGGGGCGGGGTGGCCGTGGTTGGATCAGATGTGTTTGTGGATGCTGCGCACGCCTGCGCCGATCAACAGCCACCAGGACGGGTACACGATGATCACGCCGGGTTTCCAATGGAAAGCGATTTTTTATGCCGTGCAAAATTACGGGCGCGGATGGGAGGAAAGCGAGGGGTTATGGCTGCCAGCACCAAAACCGGACTAAGCCGTGGGGTGGGCCTGCTTGCGGTCGGGTGGGCGTGTGTGCTAGTGGGGGTGATGTTCGGGCGGGATGTGCGAGCGTGGTTGGCCCCACCCCCAGCCGAGCGCGATCTGTTCGCATCTGGGGAGATGCGAGTCGGGTTAGATCCATCGCGCCCTCCGTTTGCGTTTTTCGATGCGGACGGGGGTTATGCCGGGATTGAGATCGATTTAGCGCGGGAACTGGGGGTGGCGTTCGGGGTGGAGGTGGTGTTGGTGCCGTTGGGGTTCGATGGGTTGTACGATGCGTTACAAACCAATCAGGTTGATGTGGTAATTGCCGGGTTGCAGCCGGATTTCGGCGCGGCGCGGCGGGGGGTGGTTTATTCGCGGCATTATTTTGATGCTGGGTTGGTTTTGGTCGGGCCGGATGCGATCGGGGGTATGACGGACCTCCCCGGTTATGCGCTGGCCTATGAGTTCGGGTCGGTGGCGGATGCGCTGGCGCATCGGTGGTTGCGGCGGGTGCGCCCGTTTGAATTGCGCCCGTACCAGTTACCGATTCATACCTTGCAGGCGGTCGAATATGGCGAGGCAGATGTGGCGCTGGTGGATGCGGTGACAGCGCGACGTTACTTGCGCGACTCCCCCGCGCTGATGGCCGGGTCGCCGGTCTCGGTGACGCACGCCTGGTATACGGTCACGATACGCGAGGGGCGCGGGGAGTTGTTGCGGGCGGTAAACGACACCTTGAACGACCTAGATGATACGGGTAGGCTTGAAGCCTTGGTTGGGGCGTGGTTGTGATAGCAACGGCCTGGTATTGTTGGCGATATCTATTTCGGGAGTCCACGGAGGGACACCTCTACGAAAATGGCCCGGTACGATGTCAGTAAAACGTACATGCTTTTTGTCCACTTTTTCTGGGAAAAGTGTTGGGGCGTGGGGTGAAACGTCACAAAACCTTGTACGGGTTGAATTTCACATAGCGCGTAAAATAGGTAAAGATAACCATGACAGCACACATCAAGAATAGCGATAATGTGCCGGCGTTGGCGACGCCTCACGGGGAGGTCATCAACGAGTTGATCGGACGAACGGCGGGGGGGAGCGTGGCGCATAGCCTGGCGCAGATTACCATTTTACCGGGGAGGGCGTCTCGGAAGCACTATCACCGGCAAGCGCAGGAGAGTTATTACATCTTGGCGGGGCGCGGTGATGTGGAATTGGACGGCGAACGGCATAAGGTCCAGGCGGGGGATGCGATCATGATCCCGGCGGGGATGGTGCATCAGATTTTTAACCCGACGACGAACGAGCATCTGGTGTTCTTGGCGGTGTGTTTACCGGCCTGGACGCCGGATAACAGCGTTTTCTTGGATGAGTAGGATCGGCTCATATGCACATCGGCATTGATGCGCGGTTGACAGCCTACCGCGAGGGTGGGATTAGCACGTATACCCGGCAGATTATTCAACAACTGGCACGGATGGAAACGCGCCATCGGTATACTGTGCTGCATAGTTATCGATCAGCAGAACGGTTATCTGCTGAGCTAGGGCGTGGCACGTTGTGGACGCCGTGCCATCATCGGCTGGAGCGTACCGCGTTGGGGATAGAGTTGGCGCGGTTGGGGTTGGATGTGCTGCACAGCCCAGACTTTATCCCGCCTCGGTTTGGGGCGCGGCGCTATGTCATCACTGTGCATGATTTGAGTTTTATGTACTATCCGCAGTTTATGACGGGGGAGAGCTTGCGGTATTACCGTGATCAGATTGAGGCGGCGGTGGCGCGTGCGGATCATATTTTGACGATTAGCGAGTCGTCGCGGCAAGGGATTATGGCGCTGTTGGGGGTGCCGGAGGATAAGATCACGGTGCAGTTATTGGGGGTTTCGGCGGATTTTTACCCGCGTTCGGCTGTGGAGGTGGCCGCTATGCGTGATCGGTTGCGGTTGCCGGAAACGTATCTGTTGTTTGTGGGGACGTTTGAGCCGCGCAAGAACATCTTAGGACTATTGCGAGCGTATCAAATGCTACTAGCGGACATGCCAGACGCGCCACCGCTTGTGATCGCGGGGAGCAGGGGGTGGCAGTTTGAGGAGACGATGCGTAAGATCGAGCAGATGCAGCTTGGGGAGCGTGTGATCTGGCGGGAGAAAATCGACGGGGGGTTGCTGCCGGGGCTGTATAGTGGGGCGCTGGTACTTTTGATGCCGTCGTTTTATGAGGGGTTCGGGTTACCGGCGCTAGAAGCGATGGCTTGTGGGACGGTACCGGTTGTGAGTGGGGTATCGTCGTTGCCGGAGGTGGTCGGGGAGGTGGGGTTACAGGTGGACCCGAACGCGCCGGAGAGTATTTGCGCGGGTATGGCGAAGGCGATTGAGGATAGCGACTGGCGGGCAGCGCAGGCGGAGGCGGCCCGGCGGCGTGCGTCGTTGTTTACATGGCAGAAGGCCGCCGAGGTGACGCGGCAGGTCTACGAAAGGGTATTAGAGACGTAATGCGCATTTTGATGATGACTGGGAGCTTACCCTATCCGCCGCATCAGGGCGGTGCGATCCGGGCGTTTGGGTTGTTGAATGGGTTGTATGAGGCGGGCCATAAGGTGACGCTGCTTAGTTTCCATGATGTGATGCGGGGGGTGCGGGTGGAGAATACCCCACTGGCGCGGTTATGTGAGCAGGTGATCACAGTGCCGATGCCGAGCCGTGGCCTGCGTGATCGGTTGGTGGACCTGGTTTTTAGCGCCGAGGCGGATATTGCCCGTCGGCTGGCAAGCGATAAAATGCGGGCGTTGTTACGACAGAAGTTATCGGAGCAGGCGTTCGACCTGGTGCAATTCGAGGGGATTGAGATCGCGAACTATCTGTTGGCAGCGCAGGCGATACAGCCTAACACGCCTATGGTCTATGATGCGTTTAACGCCGAGGCGACGTTACAGGCGGATATTGCCAGGGTAGATCGGGAGTCGGTGCGACGGTTGCCGAATGCGATCTATTCGGAGGTGCAGGCGCGGCGGATTAAAACGTATGAGGCGCGTATCTGCCGGGCGGCGACGGCGGTCATTGCGGTGTCGGAGGAGGACGCGGCGATATTGCGGCGGTATCGGGGAAATGAGGGGGTGTATGTGGTGCCGAGTGGCGTATTTGTGGATCATTATGCCACGCCATCGGAGCGCCTGGATTTAAAGACGAATGCGCTTGTGTTTACCGGGAAGATGGATTATCGGCCTAATGTGGATGCGATGATGTGGTTTGCAAGCGAGGTGCTGCCGGGTGTGGTGCGGCATGTGGATGCCCACCTGTACATTGTTGGGCAGAAGCCCCACAAGCGGCTCGATGGGTTGCGCATGAATCCGCATATAGCGATCACCGGGTGGGTGGCGGAGGTGCAGCCGTATTTGCACGCGGCGACGGTGTATGTCGCCCCGCTACGGATGGGGAGTGGGACGCGCTTAAAATTGCTGGAAGCGATGGCGGCAGGGTGTGCGGTGGTCGCTAGCCCAACGGGGGCGGCGGGGTTGATGCAGGATGCCAAAGCGCATATGATCATTTGTGAGGAGCCGGCGGAGATGGCAAATGGCATCCGTGGTTTGCTGGCCCAACCGGAGCAACGTAAAGTGATGGGGGGGCGGGCGCGGCAGTATATCCGAGAGCATTATGATTGGGCGGTGCTGACTCCCAAATTACTGACAATGTACAAGGCTATCGGATTACACGATGGATAAACTCAACCGGGCGCTAGAGAATAGGCTCGAATCTTCGATTGATGAGTTGATGAAGGATCGGGAGGCGCTCGCGCTACGGAATAAAACTCTGGCCGATGCGCTGCATCAGATGCCGATCCGCCATCGGTTGCGGCGGGTGTTGTTGCGGGCGTTGGCGGGGGTGTATGTGCCATCTTCGCGCACGGCCCAACAGACGGATCGGATTTTGTTGATTCGCCCGGATCATCTGGGGGATGTGCTGTTGTGTACGCCGGCAATTTACGCGCTGCGGGCGGCTTATCCCAATACGGAAATTCACGCGCTGGTGGGGCCGTGGGCGGCGGGGGTGCTGGCAACGTATGATGTGGTGGACCTGGTGCTGACGATCCCGTTTCCGGGGTTTACACGCGGCCAACCGACAGATTGGCGCAGCCCTTATCGGTATGCGGTACAGACGGCGCGGCGTTTGCGGCGCATCGGCTATGCGGAGGCGGTGATTTTCCGTGCGGATCATTGGTGGGGGGCGTGGCTCGCTCGCTTGACGGGTATCCCCCGGCGTGTGGGCTATGATCACCCGGATACGAGCTTGTTTCTGACGGAGACGGTCGAGCATCACCACGAACACGCGGTCCGGCAGAATTTACGCTTAGCGGAGGCGTTAACGGGCACGGAGGCTGAAGCGATCTATCGCTTCCCGGTTAACAGTAGGGATACCGCGTATGTTGAGGGGTATTTGCAGGAATGGGGGATCGGGGCGGGGGCGTTTTTTTTCTGCATCCACCCCGGCGCAGGGACGGCGGTCAAGGCGTGGGAAGCGGAAAAGTGGGCGAAGGTGGCGGACATTCTCACGGAACAACTGGGGTGCCTGGTGGTGTTCACTGGCACGGATAACGACCTGGCACTTGTGCAGGAGATTAATCGGCAGATGACGCAGCCGGGGGTCATTATGGCGGGGGATACGACGGTTGCGCAGATGGCGGCGCTGTACCAACGGGCGATGGTGGTTTTAGGGCCGGATAGCGGGCCGCTGCACATTGCGGCGGCGGTGGGCACGCCGACGGTAACGCTGTATGGCCCGGCGGACGTGGTGGAGTTCGGGCCATGGGGAGATGCGCGGCGGCATCGGGCGTTGGTGACCGATATTGCGTGTCGCCCGTGCCGCGTGCTGGATTGGAGCCACGATGATCTCAGGTATCATCCGTGCGTGCGGGATATTAGCGTGTCGCAGGTGTTACAGGCGGCTCGGTTAGCGGTTGCCAGTGCAGATGAATGACAAAATGGATGCTTTTTGGTGACTGTTCAACTTCCCCCCCGCCCAATCTTACGCATTTTGAATTTCACATCGAACGTAAAATTGTTACCGAGTTAGGATTCCTGTTGTGTTTGGCTTGCTTCGTCTGTTACGGGGGAAGAAGCGGCCAGACGTTTGGCGCGTTCGGCTAGGCGGTCTTGCATGGCCTGTGTGCGTGGGCGCACCCGGACCGGGCTGGCTTTCTCCGGGAAGCGGGCGGTGACGCCATCGTATAAGCCGCGTAAACGTTCCATATCGGCTTCGATGTCGCCGGAAGGGGTGATTGGGTCGGCTAGGCCGATCTCTTTGCGGGCGTAGTCCAGGTAACCGGGGATAATCGGAATTGCTGCGCCAAGGGCGATGTAGTAGAAGCCGGATCGCCAGTATTCGACACGGCGTAGGCGGCCCTCTGGGGCGATGGTGAGCGCGACTTTATCTGTCTGGTTGATGTACTCCACGACTTGATCGACGGTGTTGTTATCGGGGTTGTTTCGGTCAATTGGAATACCGTTGGCCCAAACGGATAAGATATTTAGCGGGAAGGGTATATCGTTGCCGACGAGGAAGCTCATTTTGATACGCATTTTCCAGGACATCATGACGAGCAGGAACACGTCAAAATTGGCGGTATGAGGCCCACCTACGTAAACAGCCTTGGGAACATCGGGGGGCCAGCCTTTAAGACGCCAGCCCATCGCCCAGATGATGAGCGATGCGATCCAGGAGAGGACGATATTCACCTTGGGGATATTTTGTAGGGGTTTACGATCTTGCATGGATGGATGTCTCCGGCTGTTTGGGTTCAGTTTCAGGTTATAACACGTATTCGGGCGCAGGGATGCGTTAATCTGGGATGGTCACGTTTTGCAGGTTATCTTCAGGTGGTGGGAACTGGGGGTTCATGGTGCGTAGCGTTTGCACGATGGTGCTGATCACAATGAGGTCGCGGTACCATTTGCGGTTGGCGGGGACGATATACCAGGGGGCTGCTGGTGTGTGGCAGCGTGTGAGCGCGATCTCGAAGGCGTGCATATACTGGTCCCACTGTTGGCGGACGGGTAGATCGCCCAGTGAGAATTTCCAGTGTTTATCTGGGCGGTCCAGGCGTTTTTGAAAGCGTGCTTTCTGTTCATCTTTGCTGATGTGCAGGTAAAATTTTAGGATGCGGGTACCGCTGGTAGTGAGTAGGTGTTCAAAGTGGTTGATGTGGTCATAGCGGGCCTCGATGACGGCGGGCGGGGCGAGTTGGTTGACGCGAGCGATCAGAACATCTTCGTAGTGGCTGCGGTTGAAAATACCGATATAGCCTTTGGGGGGTACGCGGCGGTGAATCCGCCACAGAAAATCGTGTGAGAGTTCTTCGGCGGTCGGGCGTTTGAAGCTACTGACGCGGACGCCTTGCGGGTTGACGCCCTCGAACACGCGGCGGATGGTGCTATCTTTGCCGCCGGCGTCCATGGCTTGTAGGACGATAAGTAAGGCTTGTTGGCCTTGGGCATATAGGCGTTCTTGCAACCCCTGGAGTTCGTCCTGTAGCGGTTTAAGGGCGGCTTTGGCGTCGGCTTTTTGCCAGGTAGCGACATCGGCGGGGTCGTGTTGTGCGAGCTTGACTGCGCCGGCAGCGATAAAGGGGGTGGTATCGATCATGGTTGGTGGGCCTTGTTTGTTAAGTTCGGTTTAAGCCATTATAGCGGCAGCGTGTGGGTGGGGCCACTATTCGGCCAGGCCGATTTCGGCTTCATCTTGCGGACGAACGGCGCGGGTTTCTTCGTTGCGATAGGTGACCATGCCAGGGGCAGCCCCTTTGATTTTGCGAACGTGTTTACACTGGGTCACATCGACAATCACGTTGCCTTCGTTGCGCCGTCGGCTGTAGTAGGCGGCGATGGCGGCGGCTTTGAGGATGACGGTTTCGGGGATGTCGCGCCCGTCGTATTTGATCACAACGTGCGAGCCGGGGACATCGCGTGCATGGAGCCATAGGTCATCGGCGCTACCTTTGCCGAATGTGACTTGATCGTTTTGACGGCTGTTGCGCCCGACAAAGATCACGAACTCGTCGTCGGTAATTAGGCGGAGGGGTTGGCTTTTGCCGCTGCCGGCGATCTTGCGGGGTTGCTTGCCGTGCCAGTAGCCGAGGTCGCTGAGTTGTTGGCGCACCTCATCGATCTCGCTCCAGTTGCCTGCTAAGTCGATATCGGTTTGTAGGTTGGTGAGGTAGTCCAGGCGGTGTTGTGTTTGTTGGATCAGGTTAGGCATGTCGGTTTGGGCGCGTTTGGCTTTTTCGTATTTGCGGAAGTAGCGTTGGGCGTTTTCGATTGGTGTGAGTTTGGGGTCCAATGAGATATGCAGCGGTTCGCCGGCGGGGTCGTACTGGGCTTCGAACTCGGTTTGGCCTTTTGCTAGCATGTACTGATAAGCCAGGATGAGATCGCCGCGTTGTTTTAGTGCGTCGATGTCGGTTTGGTCGTGCAGGGCGCTTTGCAGCGATTTGAGTTTGGCCTGCTCGCGGATGATGGCTTCTTTGAGGGACTCACGGACGGGTTTCTTAGCGATTTTGTAGCCGTCGGGTCCGCTGGGGGTGCCGTAGTAGTGGGTTAGCGCGGCGCTGACGGTTTCGGTGGGTTGCCAGCCGGGGAGATGGGTGATCGGGTAGACGCTAAAGGCGGGGATGTCATCATCTGGCTGGCGGACGATACCGGGTTGCCATTCGCGGCGGGAAAGGGGTTCGATGAAGGCGACGAGGGCGTGATAGATCGAGTCGCGGTCGGCATCGCGGGCTTTCTGGTTGGTGGGTAGGCCGGCCAGGTGGATGACTTCTTTAGCGATTAACGGGCTAAACCCGTATAGACGGCTGCCGATCACGCGGTGGGTGTGTGTTTTGGGTTGGTCGTTTTCGTCAAAGATGGTTTCGAGTTGGTCGCGGGTGAGGGTGGCGGGGTCGAAGCGATTTTCGAGCGGGGGGGGCGGTATGTAGTCGTGGGCGGGGAGTGTGATCCGGTAGCGGTTGTCGTCTGGGCCGATGCGCCGGGCACAGTCCAGAATGACGTCGTTCTGTACGAGAATGAGATTGCTACGGCGCGGCATGGGTTCGATGATGAGCGTGGTATCGCCTTCGCCACCTTCAAAGTGCAGGTGCAAGATGCGCTCGTGTGGGGGTTGGCTGACGTGGACAAGCCGCCCGCCGCGCACGTAGCGGCGGATGAGCAGCGCCAGCTGGGTTGGTTTGGGCATCCCACGGCGCAGACGGGTATCGACTAGATGCACGCGGGGGGCGTTGGTATCTGCGCTCAGGTAGAGGTAGTGGCGTTCTCGGTTGGCGTAGATTTCCAGGCCGATCCCGGTGGCATCGACGACGACGGCATCTTGCACGCGCCCGCCGACAATGCGATCCATGAATTCATCGACCAAGGCGGCTATGGTGAAGGCGTCGATATACACGGTTAGAAGGGCAATACACTGTCAACGATCATCGCCAGGAAGAGATAGGCGAGATAGGCGGTGGAGTATTTCCACATGCGCCGCTGGACTACTTTACCGGGCGCACGCATCAGTTTGACCGCCACCCGCAGCAGTTCCGCGCCGAGTAGGACGGCAAGGATCATGTAGACTGGGCCGAGCATTTGTAGCGGACCCGGCAAGAGCGAGACGATCACCAGTAGCACGGAGTAGACGACGATCTGCCAACGGGTGGCGGCTTCGCCGTGTCGGACGGGCATCATGGGCACGCCGACGGAGGCATATTCTTTGTTGACGATCAGCGCCAAGGCCCAGCTATGCGGCGGGGTCCAGTAGAAAACGATGGCGAATAGCACCCAGGCTTCTAGTGATAGGGCACCTGTGACAGCAGCCCACCCGACTAGAACAGGCATCGCCCCGGCCCCACCGCCGATAACGATATTTATGGTGGTGTTACGCTTGAGCAGGATCGTATAGAAAACCACATAGTAAAACGCCCCTCCGAGCGCCAACAGCGCCGCCATCCAATTGACCATTACGCCAAGGGTCACAGCGGAAAACACGTTCATGCTGATACCGTAGATCAGGGCGTCACGCGGGGCGATGTGGCCGGTAGGGATGGGCCGCGAGGCGGTCCGTTTCATGCGGGCATCCATTTCGCGGTCTAAATATTGGTTGAGGGCGCTGGCCCCGGCGGCAGCGGCACCGCCGCCAAGCATGGTAAATAGCACGAGGTCCCAGGCGGGGAAGCCACGGGCAGCTATGACCATGGCTGTAAATGTCGTGAAGAGGAGTAAGGCCACAATCAACGGTTTAGATAGCCGATAGTAACATTTGAGGACGAACAACAAACGGTTTTTGGGTTGTTCGTGGGTCGTCACGGTCATAACGTATCCATAGCTAACGATAAGATGAGAAGCTCAGGGTTGGCGAAGGTCCACGGTCGATGGCGGCGCTCAAGTGGTGGCGGGGAGTTCGTGTTCGGGGTCGTCTTCGTCGGGTTCGGTGCGCTGCGGTAGGCCAAAGGCTTCGGTGAGGGTATCGTGTTGGGCGGGGTCGGATGCTTTAGCGCGTGTCACTTCGCGGTTGAGGAACCAGAAGATAAGCGCCCCGGTGAGGGAGGCCCCGATTAGGTTAAACAAGACAAAAGCGACGACCCCAACAAACATCAGCCCTTGGTTCTGCCCGAACTGGTTGACGGATGCTTCCGGGCGGCTGGTCACTGTTAGCACGCCAGGGATCAGGCTACCGCTACCGTTGGCAGCCGCAAAAGAGGTCAGGCCGCCGGTGATTACCAGCAACAACATAAGCCCTGCAAAAATTTGTAGACGTTTGTTCATACCCTGGGCTGTTCCTATTTTTGTTACGCAATCATTGTTAACAATTTCATTTTACTAAGCACATTACCGTGCTGCAAGAGCCATCGCTTACGCGGGTGCATTTCGGATGATTGGCGGCGTGTTACTCGGTGGTTGGGCTGGGCTGACGGCGCGGTAAGCGGACGGTGAAGGTTGTCCCTTTGTCGAGTTCGCTTTGTACGGCGATGGTCCCATTGTGGCGCTCGACAATCGTTTTGACAATGGCTAGTCCTACCCCACTCCCATGGATGCGGCGGTCTTTGCCTAAGCGGGACCGGAAGAAACGCTCGAAGATATGGGGCAGGTCTTCGGGGGGGATGCCGTAACCGTTGTCTTTGACGGTTAGGATGAGGTCGGTTTCGGTGGTAGCGAGGGTAACCCAGACGTTCCCGCCCTCGCCGTTATACTTGACGGCGTTGCTAATCAGGTTATTGGGAACGTGTTTGATACGGTTGGCTTCGGCGGGTATTGGTGGGATGTCATCCGGGAGATCGGCATAGACGGTGATCGATTTACGTTCGGCTACCCCATCGACCAGCGCGACTGCTTCGTTGACAATCGCCCGCATATCACAGGGTTGAAGGTCCAGGGGGGTATCCGCGCCGGCCTGGGACATTTCTAGTACGTCGTCAATGAGCGTGTTCATACGCTCTAGCGCGAGCATGGCTTTCTCTAGCATGTCGGTTTGACGGGGGTTGAGGTCGCCGGCAAACATCGCCATTTCTATGAGGCTGCTTACAGAGCTAAGCGGTGTGCGTAGCTCGTGGGCCATTACGCTGGTCAGGTTTTCGTCGTAGCGGTCGTTGTTGGTCATGATGGGTCATCTTTCACGGCTGCCAAGCACATCAAAGCAGAAATTTCGTTGAGGGCGCGTGCGAGCGTCACCCCATGGTAGCTAACAAGCGTCCCGTCGATAAGGTAGACTTCCCCGGATTGGGTGGCGGGTACATCTAACGCTTTTGTCAACCATTCTAGATCATCCTCGGTAAAAGGTAATGGGTCGGATGGTAAGAGTATGATTTGGGGTTGGGCGGCCTGGATTTCTTCGAGGGTGACGAGTGGGTAACGCCCGGTGTTTTCGGCGGGGTCGTCGGATGTGGGCGGACCGTTTTTGTGGGCAAAGATGTTATGCCCGCCGGTTAGCCGTAGCAGGTCGTGGGCGTAGGTATCGGCGTTGCAGGTGGTTAGCGGATGCCGCAGCAGGGGCATAAAGACCGGGCAGGGGTCGTCCTCGTGGGCTTCGCTGACGCCACCGACCCAATCGAGGGTGCGGTTAATCAGGTTGATGCGCTCATATAGCATCCGGTCATCCACCATGAACAGGTGAAGTGTATCCCAGATCAGGTTCATCGCATCGTGAACGGTGCGGGGGAAGGTCTGCCAGACGTGCAGCCCGGCGGCTTGTAGCGCGGCGATGTCGGCGGCGGTATTTTCTTCGCGGTTGACGATCACCAGGTCCGGTTGTAGGTCGTTGATGTGGGTGACGTTGAGCGCATCTATTGGCCCGACGCGCAAGGTGTTGTCTAGTTGGCCTTGTGGGAGCAGGCAATCATCGGTAATGCCAACGACTTTATCCCCGAAGCCCAATACAAAGAGTGTTTCGGTCATACTAGGGACAGCCGACAGCACCCGGTTGGGCGGGGTTGTGGGTACATTGGCGGAGTAATAGTAGGTGGTTTCGTCGGTCATGGTTTACTCAAACCGGACCAGTTGGTCGCGTTCTGGCCCGACGCTAACGGCGGAGATGGGTGTTTCACACAGCGCGGCGATCCGTTGCATGTACTCACGGGCGGCGGCGGGCAGGTCCGAGGGGGTGCGGGCGGTGGTCAGATCGGCCTGCCAGCCGGGGAGTGTTTCGTAGATGGGGACGGCCTGTTCTAGCTGGTGGATGGTGGCAGGTGGGAACTCGTGGCGGATGCCGTCCACATCGTAGGCGACGGCAATTTTGAGGTCGGTTAGGCCAGAGAGAATATCGAGCTTGGTTAGCACTAACTCGGTGAACCCGTTGACCTGGACGGCGTAGCGCAGCATGACGGCATCTAGCCACCCGGTGCGGCGGGGCCGCCCGGTGGTGGTGCCAAACTCATCCCAGAAGTTCTCACCGGTGCCGCGTAATTTCTGGGCGATGTGGTCGTTTAGCTCGGTGGGCATCGGGCCGGAGCCAACACGGGTGCTAAAGGTTTTGGCTACACCGATAACGCGATCTACGAAACGGGGGCCGAAGCCCAGCCCGGTGAGCGCACCGCCCACTGTGGGGGATGAACTGGTCACAAACGGGTAGCTACCATGGTCAATGTCGAGTAGGGTCCCCTGGGCACCTTCGCATAAGACGGTTGCACCATCGCGCAGGCGGCGGTAGAGATATTCGGTGGTATCTTGCAGGTAGGGGGCCAGGCGTTGGGCGGCAGAGACATACTGTGCGGCGATGTCGTCGGCGGCGAGGATGTCTGCACCTTGTTGGGCGAGGATTTCGTTTTTGGCGATAAGATGCGCTTTGATGCTATCCCCGAACTGCTGCGGGTTTGCCATCTCCCCGGCGCGTAGGCCGCGCCGCCCGGTTTTATCCATGTAGGCCGGGCCGATGCCGCGTAGGGTGGTGCCGATTTTATTGTGACCGCGTGCGGCTTCGGCTGCGCCATCAAGTGCGATGTGGGCGGCGGTGATCAGGTGGGCGCGGGTGCTGAGGATGAGCTTACCGGGCGAGACATCGACGCCTTGTTGCTGTAGATTGTCGATCTCGGTGAGCAGGTTCAACGGGTTGACGACCATCCCGTTACCCAACACGCACACGACATCATCGCGGATAATGCCGGACGGGATCAGGTGCATTTTGAACACGTCATCACCCACATAGACCGTGTGCCCGGCGTTATCGCCGCCAGCGTACCGGGCGACAATATCGGTTTCGGACGCGAGCCAATCCGCGATGCGGCCTTTGCCCTCATCACCCCACTGTGCGCCTATCAGAATATGTACGGGCATATTGTTGTATTGTCCTCTCGTGGTATGTATGCAAAACAAGACGTTTTAGCTGCGGGTGTAAGCGTTGCCTAGTGTGATTGTAATCTGTTGTTTGCCCCAGGATTGTATGCTGCCATCGCCGCCGAGTACCAAGGCAGACCCCACCGCCGGGCCGATCACGATTACGTCCGGCTGTTGGGAGATCATCCGGCGTACCAACTCGGATTCGGCGGCACTCATTAGCCCCGGCACGATCAAAGCGTGTTCGACCCACCCGAACCCGTCCGGGGTGGGGATATAGGCCCCCAACACGGGTGCGGCGGGGCCTTCGGTTAGGATGACCGCGCCGCGCTGATAGGCGGTGGCTAGCCCTTCGATGGCGGCCCCCACTAAAGCGGATCGCAGTTGGGCGGCGTCAGTTGAGACGGGTAGTACGACCAACGATGCGCTGCTAATCTGTTCGCGGATGGTGGGATCATCTTCGGTCAGAATGTTGACCAGGTAGCCGGCAGGTGCGCCGAGTTCTTGTAGGTCGTTGAGCAGGGCTTCGTCTTTTTCCGAGCCAAGCGACAGGCACACAAGCGGTCCATCGGCTGCGATGCGCTCTAAGGCGGCGGCGCGGATCGGGCCGCCCGCGACTGCCCCACCGGAAAGAACCAGCCAGCCGTGCCCGTCCTTCCAGGTGAAAATGTTATTGGTCGGCATCGCCCCCCCCTGGCAACACAAACGCCCCGACCGCGGTTGCTAACAGCGCGGCTGCCAGCGGGAGTACATCCTCATCGAAGTCGAAGCGCGGGTGATGGTGACCGTAATCCAGGCCGGCATCGGCATTAGCAGAGCCGACGAAAAAGTACATGCCGGGGATGTCTTGCATGAAGTAGCCCATATCTTCCGCGCCCATGGTGCGTTCGTTGAGCAGGATAGCGTCTGGGTTGACAAGCGGGCGGATGGCGTCGCGCACGCGCTGGCTAACGTCTGGGTCGTTGATCACGGGTTTGGTGCCATCGAACAGGGTAAAGGATGCGGAGCAGCCCATGGCGGCGGCGGTGTGATCGATGATGGTTTCTAGGCGGGTGATGATCTGTTGGCGGATGGCCGGTAAGAAAGCGCGGATGGTCCCGCGTAGGATGGCGGTTTGTGGGATGACGTTATCGGCATGGCCGGCGTGGACCTGGGTAACGGACACGACGCCGGACTCGAACGGGTCTAGTGTGCGGCTGACGACCGTTTGAAAGGCGGTGATCAGGTGGGCGGCGCAGACCACCGGGTCGATAGCGCGGTGGGGGGTCGCGCCGTGGCCACCGTGCCCGGTGATCTCGATCTTGAAGGAATCGGAACCAGCCATGACGGGGCCGCTAGCCATACCGAGCTTGCCTAACGGGAGGCTGTTCCACAGATGCAGGCCGAGCGAATAATCTGGGCGGGGGGCCTCCAGCACGCCGTCTTTGATCATGGCTTTGGCCCCCCCGGCGATTTCCTCCGCCGGTTGGAACACAAATTTGACGCAGCCGTGTAAGTTGGCCTGTTGTTCGGTTAGCATCCGGGCGACGGCAAGCCCGACGGTCGTATGTCCGTCGTGCCCGCAGGCGTGCATCTTCCCGGCGACCGTGGAGGCGTAAGGGCGTTCGTTTAGCTCGTGGATGGGGAGGGCGTCCATATCGGCACGAACGAGAACGGTTGGGCCGGGGTGTGGGCCGTCTAGCAGGCCGACGACACCGGTTTTGCCGATTTCGGTTTGCACATCCAGGCCGAGTCGACGCAGTTCATCGGCAACGATGCCGGCTGTGCGCACTTCCTCGAAAGCGAGTTCGGGGTGTTGGTGTAGGTCGCGGCGGCGGTCGATCATAGCAGGTTGGAGGGCGGCGGCCCGTGCGTTAAAGTCAACAGTCATAGGGGTTCGGTTTTCCTTTCCGGGGTTAGTCGTCGTTTTTGTTGCCGGGTTTTGCGCCGCAGTCGCAGGCTTCGCCGTCCTCGTGACGGTCGCAACCCGCCGCCGATTTTTCTTGGAGGGCGCGAAGTTCTTCTAGCGGGATGATGTCGATACGTTCGACCAGTTTTTTACCCTCATCAGGGATATAAACGGTCACGGCATCTTGTAGTGGGTGGACATCGGTGACGCGGCCTTCACCGAAGGGGGTGCCGATGGTTTTGTTGCGACGGGGCAATTGTTTACGGGCTTCGACGTATTGTTCGTACTCGTAGACAAGGCAACAGCGCAAGCGCCCACACATGCCGGTGATCTCGGTCGGGTTGAGCGAAATGCCCTGGACTTTTGCCATTTTGATTGAGATCGGGCTGAAGTCTGTTAGGAAAGAGCTACAGCAGCGTTCGGTTTTGCCACAGGCCCCGCCACCGCCTAGTATTTTGGCAACGTCACGCGGGCCGATCTGCCGCATTTCGATGGCGGTCGGGAAATCGGCGGCGAGTTCGCGCAGCAACCGGGAGGTGTCTTGTTGTTCTTCGGCGCTGAACATAATTGTTAACACAGAGCCGTCGTAGTTATACTGGGCCTCCACAAATTTGATCGCATCGTAACCGCGCAGGCTGGCGGCTTTCTCTCGGCAGGCGGCCAGGGCTAGCGGTTCCTGGGCGGTCCAGTGTTGTTTGAGAACGAGATCGCGGGGGGTGGCGGGGCGCATGATGGTGCGTTTGGGCGCTTCATCGGCGGGGATATTGGCGAAAGCGATGATCTGCCCCATGCGGCGGCCCCGTGCGGTATCGACGATCACATGGTCGCCAACTTGTAGGTTGTCATGTTCTGACAGGTCGAAATGGTAGAGTTTGCCGACTTTGTTAAACCGAACGCCGGCGACGGTTCGCATATGTTGTTGGGGTGTCGTGTCCATCACGAATACCTTTAAGTTCAAAAGAGGTGATATATTTGCTATTACGGTACTTCTGTAGCATATCGGAGACGGTGACACTTGACAATTGTTTGCAGTTCGGGGGGTGCATTTCAGATTGGTGGCAAATGCGTTCTCCACATGAGCAGTACAATATCCGGGCGCATCCCAAGAACCCAAAACCGACGTAGGGGAGGGTCGCCGTGCCCTCCCGCCGATACCAACGGGAGTCC
>DAOTUA010000208.1:0-4256 GCA_034437355.1 Anaerolineae bacterium
CCCATCCCCACCAGCCCCGCCCCCGCGAGAGATTCGCGTCGCCAGCCCCCAGGCCGCCGCCCATGCGCTTTATAGCGCCCTCGCCGAGCGTGACCTGCTCGCACCGTCCCCGCCATATACACACGGTACGACGTTGATCACGTCTACCCCCATCGGAAACCGACTGCCGCTATACACCGCCCAGATCATCGTCGCGGGCGGGCGCGGCCTGGGCTATCAGGCTTACCCGGATGGCCCGTCTAGCTTTACCGAGCGTGCCCGCTACGGCGTCGATCATCTGTTACGACCACTGGCGGATAAGCTCGGCGGGGTGGTTGCCGTCAGCCGCGCCCTTAACGATGCGTTTGACACGCCGCTTGCGCCGCTGGTCGGGCAGAGTGGCGGACGGGTCGCGCCGCGTTTGTACCTGGCTGTCGGGATTAGCGGACAGGTCCAGCATCAACAGGGGATGCGTGCCGCCGGGTGTATCATTGCCATCAACCCGGACGATACCGCCCCCATCCACCAGATCGCCCATATCCGAGTGATAGCCGAGGCCGCCCCGGTGTTATCCGCGTTATTGGCCCGGCTCGATGCGCACCGGGCCTAGCCCGGCCTGGGTATCGGTGGTGCCGTCTGGCAGGCTGACGGGTAGCCGATCTTGTGGCGCATCCTGCATGCCGAACATTGCCAAACTCAACCAATAGTCACCGGGGGGGAGGTCGTCCGGTAGCGGCAGGCTGACGCTATCCCCGATGATCTCGCCTGTACGCCAGCAGGTGGTCGGGTAGTTGGTTTGCCCTCCCTGCCAGATGACCGACTCCGGCGCGGTGATGCCACCCGGCCCCACCCACAACACAGAAAACCAGTAGGGCGTTGCCGTTCGTTGGCGGGCCTGCCAGTTGAGGTCTAGCGTGATCGCGTCGTCGGTGGCGCTCGCCCCCCACCCGACCAGCGCGAAGGTCTCGCCATAGTCGATATTTACAGGTTGTAGCTGGGTGTGGGCTGGGGGTGTGCCCGGTAAGGGCTTCATGTCAATGGCGTCGAACACATCCCAGGTGGTGGTCAGCGCGAAGAACAGCGCCGCCGAACTCACCAGCACCCAGGCCCGCCCACCGCGCCCCGGCTCGATCTGCCAGATGCCCGCCGCCGCGAGCAACACAAACGGCGTGAAAAACGACCACACACGGGCGGTTTCTGCACGGGCCGTCCCGCTAAGCACCAGCACCACCAACGCCACCCATAACGAGATCGCCAGTTTGCCCCCCATCGCCCGCGGACGAAACGCCATCACCGCGCTGAGGGCTACTACCGGCACGCCCGCGAACAGCGCCCAGTCGTAGGTGTGCAAAAACAACCACGGCAGATACGCCCGATCTAGCTCCAGGTGAATTGAAAACGACGCCGCCAGGATCGCCAGCGGCGACGCGCCCCCCAACGCCATCCATACCCCCCACGGCAGCAACGCCCCGGCCCCGGTCCAGGCCCCGATCACCAACGGACGATACCAGCGTGATAACGGGCGCTCGCTATGCGCGTGATCGACCAGCGTATAGACCCCCATCACCAGCGCGAACGGCACCGGCGCAAAGTTCAGGAAAGTTGATAGCCCGTAGATCGCCCCGCCCGCCACCAGCCACGCCGCGCCCCGGTCCAGGCCGATGTGAAATGAATAGAAGGCCAACACCGCCAGCAGCGGATAAACCGTATTCCAGGACCCAGCAAAGCTCGCCATCGCCGGGACAAGCGCCCACGCCAGCACGGTAAACGCAGCATCCACCCCCAACCGACGCGCCAACCCGTACAACGGAAACACGGTTAGCCCCGCCCAAACCGGCATCAACACCCCGAACCACGCCGAAGCCCACTCTGCCGGGGTGTAGGCCAGCAGCGCATAGTTCCAACACTGATACGGGATCAGCGCCATTTGCAACGGACGCGCCACCCACGGCGCACGCGCCAGCAGCCCATTGAGCGCATCATAAAATAACGGGATACCCGGCGGGGCCAGCAGCACATGCCGGCTGATCGTCTCCGCGTCCGGGTCGTAGGCACTGATGCGCTCGGTCCACGTTTGCAGCACCTCCACCGATAAAAAATCGAGATTGGCGGCGGCATGATGTGGCCCCGTCGCGACCAGTGAGGCCGTCCGCGTGAACAGCGTATAGCCCAGGCTCGGATGTTGCCCTGCCGCGGTCGCCAGCGCCAGCGCGATACTCCCCCCAAAGGCCCACAGGCGCACGCCCCGCCCCCCGCCTTGGATCAACCCGACGCCACCGATCACATAGGCCGCCAGCAGCGCCGCCAGCAGGCCCATGTTGATCCACGGGATCGGGTGATGGGGCCAACGCCAGCCCACCCCGCCGCGTAAGGCGGGGTGGGCATCGGCGAAAAGCAGGCCAGCAAATGCGATGCTAGCCACGGCTAACCACACGGTCGGATGTTGAAACGGTTTAGGCATGGGCGGTCTTGTCGGTTGTTTACAGGTCGCGGGGGAGTATAGCAGGGCCGGAGTGGGAGTTCTAGCCGATGGTTTTTACAGGGTTCTAATGGGGTCAGGACAGTTCATACTAGCCAACGTTACCCCACCCATGCTACACTGTATTCACAGTCAAATATGGGTGAGTACTGGAATCGACTGGGGACGAGGTGCCGGTACCGCAAGCCGCAGGGTCGTCTGCGAGAAAAACGCAAACCAAATATAGGTGCAAACAACAACACCTACGCCCTTCAAGCTGCGTAACAGTAGTTTAGAAGGTCGCTAGCCCGCAGAGGTTAGCTGTCCATGTGCCGTGTGTCTACTGGCGAATCATGGGCAACACTCACAGTAGTCTGCCGCATACTGCACGCCAGTTAAGTATGTCAAGGTCGTTCTGGCTAGCGCGTGGCAACTGTGCTTACCCAGGTAGCCGCAAGCGAAAACCCAACGGTAAGCTAAGCTTGTAGACGTGCTCAGGAGCCTATCTCTAGGACAGGAGTTCGACTCTCCTCTCATCCACACCCACCACAACGAGACGCGATCCGTCTCGTTGTGGGTTTAAATGCTATATACGTTCTATGTGAAATTCAAAATGCGTCAGGTTTGGTGGGTTTCACCCCACCAAACCTGATTGTTGATTAACGGGATATGCCCCTTTTTTCCCCTGACATCCCTTGTTAGAGTTAGTCGCCTATTCTGTTGAGTGCGCGAAAGGTTCAGCTACTTTGTATCATTTGCTATCACGAATATGGCTCTTGTGCCTCGCCCTTGGGTTGAGCGCCTGTGCTGGGATTGTCGGGCCGACTGCGCCAGAACAGACCCTACAAGCTCAGAATTACGACTTGAGTACACAAATCTTTGACCTGCGCCAGACGGCAACAGTCGAAATGGACCGCATCCAAATTACAGTCGAATACGCCTCAACCGAAATGCGCTCGGTCGCTTTCCAACGTGACGCGCTCCGGGCAACGCTGATCGCACGCGGCACCGATTCCGGCTTTATCGACGTGACCGCCCCG
Source organism: Anaerolineae bacterium (assembly GCA_034437355.1). Lineage (GTDB taxonomy): Bacteria > Chloroflexota > Anaerolineae > Aggregatilineales > Phototrophicaceae > DAOTTY01. The sequence goes on from DAOTUA010000208.1 coordinate 3,478, forward strand.
GACGGCAACAGCGACCTGCCGCCCGGCATCGACCCCGCCAACCTGCTGCCCACGCCAGGGGCCGGGGATGCCGCCCCGCCTATCACCCCTCCGGGGGCCACCCCACCACCAGCCGACCCGAACGTCGCACCGACGGCAGCGCCCGCAACTGGGCCGCGCTTGGTGGACCCGGTGCTTGCTCGTGGGGTGAATGATAACGATTGTGCCATCAATAGCCAAACCAGTTTCGCTAATACCACCCCCGCAATATACGTGGTTGCAACCGCGCTCGATTTCCCTACCGGGACCACCGTCACCGCCCAATGGAGCCGTGAAGGGACCGTCCAGGGCAGTTACGACATCCCGTTCGATTTTGAGATCAACAATGCGTGCATCTGGGCGTTTATCGACCAAACCGACTTCGCTTTCACACCGGGAAACTGGTCGGTCCAACTGTTGGTAAATGGTAGCCCAAGTGTGGGGCCGCTTCCGTTCACCATCACCGGCGAGGCCGCCACCACCGACGACACGGTAACCGACGAAGGCCAGTAACCTATCCATATGATTAGGCGGCTTTGTGCGAAAGGTCGGTAGTCGCTAGGGGGCCAGTCGTATAGACTAAATTGTGTTGACATTTGAAAGGTAACTACTCAGCTTGCCCCCCACCCCGGCGCTATTGACGTTTGATAAAATAATTGGGTAAGTGAGGTGTACGAACAACCTGTCGGTGGGCTACGAACATTTTGTCATCACCGACATCGTAGGGGAGGGTCGCCGTGCCCTCCCGATACGCGCACCAA
>DAOTUA010000209.1:0-8633 GCA_034437355.1 Anaerolineae bacterium
TGGCGCTCATCGGCAGCGCACCGTAGGCGTTTCTCACATTCCGCAGGAAAATGCAGCGATTTGAGAATTAGCACGGTAAGTTTTATAGAGCAAGCAGCTAGTGGAGCAGACGTGCATGGACACCAGCGGATTACACAGTATCATCGCCTGCCAGCAGCGGCGTCTCGGTGGGGATTTCCCCCTTAACTGGCACTGTAGAGCTACGACGGGCGTACCGTTCCTAACGCAGCCATAACAGACTTGTAGATTTCATCACCCCAGCACGTAAGCCGAGGTGAAAAAGTATTCCATAGAATTTTCAACGAGATAAAGACGCTTAACAGCTATTTTTACATCACACGATTGATAAAGGGACGTGTATGCACGTTAACATCCACTTTCATCAACTCCAGTATGCCGTTTGCGACATGCTCCGATAAGCGCCTGAAGGCCTCTTCGCCTTTCTCTTTTGTTGCCCGTGTTGGGTTGCCGATCACACCACTTTCGATGAACTCATGATGATCCATTGGGAAGTTAAAGTAGTTATAACCCTCAAACTCGACATCCGGCATACCGTCCTTCTTAGCGAAGGTTTCCGGTAGAAATTCTGGGATGTGCGCCTTAGTAAACTCGGCCCGTTCCATTCGTACCATATTCTCGTCATAAGCTAAGTCTTGTGATGTTTCCAACTCGCTAGCGTGCCAACCGGGGGTTTCCTCTGGCGGGTTCTCCATTAGGCCGTCCAAGACACCGGTGTAACGTTCCATGTACGGTTTGACGAAGCCGATAAGAGCGCCTGTTTCATAACGGAGTTGGCGCAGCACCGGATCAACAACTTTGATGTTAGACCCATGCCCGTTGACAAAGATGATACGGTTAAACCCGTGATGAATGAGGCTGCGCCCAACGTCGTGCATTAGCGCCAAGAGTGTGCTACTGCGAACGGTAATCGTCCCGCGCCCCTGGTTCGGCTCGTGCATATGTTGCGGAGAATACCCCATCCATAGCGGGGGGGTGTGCAGCACGCCGATATGTTCTGCGACACGCTGCGACACCTCAACGGCGGTGATGGTATCGGTATAGAGTGGCAGGTGTGGGCCGTGCTGTTCTAAGCTAGCCATCGGTACCAGAACGGTATCCTTCTCCTTCAGGTATTCTCGGATGTCCTCCATTGTCAGCGCCCCTAAGTCCCAAGAAACAAACTTCTCGCGGAACGCTTGATCGCCTTCGGTTAAGTGCGGGACGTTGCTACGCTTCAAACCATTACGTGAAAACATATGCTAATCTCCTTTATTGTTTTTGCATCATGTCGATGAACAGGCGGGCAACCTGCCGCCCGAACGCGGGATCGTTGACGTGCTGGTCGTAGGTATGCACCGGGATTCCTTGGCGGATATTTTCGGTGAGGGTTTTTAGGAAATCCGCATCGGCTGCGGGGTCCCAAAACGGGCCGTCTGGCACATTCGGGATCGACAACCCGGCGGTTGGCACTGCGATAACAACCGGAGCCTGTGCGCGGTTCAGTCGCTCCGCAAAGATATGACCCAGTTGGATCATCTCGTCGTGGGAAGCCCGCACCAGGATATATTCCGGGTTGTGATCGTAGACTGGGCGGTCTTTCAGGGCTGCCGGGACAGTGCCCGTATTCCATACGCTAAAGTCAATACAACCGGGGACAACAACCTGCGGGATACCCATTTCACCAATACGGCGTAGGCGGTTTGGGCCGCCATCATGGATGCCCCCGACCAGCGGATCGTAGGTTTCATTGGTCGTGAAGTCGATCACCCCAACGAAAATTTCTTGCTCGGCGATCTCCTCCATCGCCGGGCCACCGACGCCGTTTGAGTGGAAGATAACTGCTTCGTAGCCAGCCTCGGCTAGTTCTGCCCTGGCTGCCATGACCGCGTTGGTGGTGTTGCCAAGCATCGTCATAGCCACATAACGCCGGGTAATATCCACTTCACCTAACGGATGTCCGTAGGTAATCATGCCAGCCATGGCAGCCGCAACGTTATCAAAGATTGTGGTCGCAATTGGGTTTAGCCCCAGAATATCGACCACCGAATGAACAACCATCATGTCACTGGTGCCGACCAACGGATCGAAGAAATGATGCCCGGAGGCAATAGGTGAGACGAGTATCTTCGGGACACCAACAGGCAGAGGCATCATAGCCGTCGCGCCCATAACCGCGCCCTCTGCACCGCCCATGCCGATGGCACCATCTACTCGCCCATTGGCGTATAACTCACGCATCAGATTAGGAAGCGCCCGACGCATCCCCTCGACGGCACGCCCCCGGCTACCAGCGTTACGCAGCGCGTCGATAGACGTTCCGCCGTAAGTGGCAACTTCTGCCCGGCTGATGTCTGGCGTGATGTCAAGCGGTTCTCCGAGAATCCCGGAGTCAACGACCGTTGTTTCTAGGCCCAGTTTGTGCAGGCGCTCGCGCAGGTATTTAACTTCCGGCCCTTTTGTGTCTAGGGTTCCAACGATAACGATATTTTTAGGCATAAGTTATCAGGGGACATTAACGCATATCCCCCTTATCCTCTTTCTTTCGCTATCCGATCAACGGCAGCAGCGTTTTGGCGGTTTCTTCTACCAGCCAACTATAAAATTCTTCCGAGAGGACCCCGCTACCGTGATCCTCAATGAATTTAAGTTGTTCGGCGGTGAGTTCGGCTTCGGCGTCTGCCATAGCATTCTTATATGGATTAGCCGGGGTACGGTCTAGCGGAGCAACAAACTCGACCGTCAGAGCGCCGTCATAGCCGACTTCTTTGAGGGTGGCGACGGTTGCAGCCCAATCAATTGTACCCAGCCCGCAAGCCATACGGTTATTGTCTGCGACATGGAAGTCTACAAGGCGCGGGGCAGCCGTGCGAATTGCCTCCAGGAAATTTGTCTCCTCGATATTCATATGAAACGTGTCGATGCAGACGCCGCAGTTCGGGCCGACTTCTTCCGCTAGCAGCATGGCTTGGTCTGCCCGGTTGAGGAAGTTTGTTTCAAAACGGTTGAGGGGTTCAAGCGCCATGCGTACACCAGCCGCCTCGGCATGGGGGTAGATTTCCCTTAGCCCCTCAACCGCCCATTGCCACTCCTGTTCGGGGGAGTCCATCGCCTGAACCTTGCCAACCTCGGATGGAACGATGGTGATCTCGTGACCGTCCAGTTCTTTAACCATGGTAATACAGTCTTTGATGTATTGGACGGAATTGGCACGGACAGCTTCGTCTTTGTGAACCAAGTCCCGCCCTTCAAACATCAGCGTAACCGACCCCCAACACTTCAGGCCGTTGTCATTCAACAGTTTACGGACTTCGGCGGTATCGTAGTTATCGGGGTCGCCGCTGATCTCGATGCTCTTATAACCATATTTGGCTAAGCGGCGGATAGTGACTTCAATCGGTTCGGCTCGCATCCAGTTGTGCATAGACAAGTGCATAATGTTGTTTTCTCCTTGTGAAATAGTTTAGAAAAATACTTTATATTTAAATCACCGAGACTAGCCCGGTGGGGTACCCTTATTTTGTTAGATGTCCAGATTATCTGCCAGGAACGCATACAGATCGACAACTGTTAAACCGTACTCATCAGCAAAGCGCCGCAATTGATGCAGTGTTGCCGGGTCCTCACAGTAAATGACCTCGGCCCCGGCGTTTTGGGCGTCTTGGAGACGGGCACGGGTGAGTTGGTCGGCGAGGTCGGGCCGGGTAAACTGCAAAGCCGTACTGCCGACCGGGTGCGCTCGTTCGCGCCGCCAGAATAACTCTAGCGGTTGGGTGCCGGTGATGGCCGCTAATAACGCTCGTGGCGCATCGAAGCGTTTCGGCACACGGACGGCGTGCGTCGGGTCGATATAGGCGTAAGGTTGCTCATCGGGTGCGGCTTTCAGCTTCAGGCCGCCTGCCTGGTGAGCAGTCGCTAAGTACGGCAAGAGATCGACCAACTCGGCGGCATCCGGCAGCGATAGGCCCAAACGTTCATCGATCATCTGGCTAAAGGTGAAAACGTCACCAGCAGACAGCACAAACAGCCGCCCTGCACCGCCTAACGCATCAATAACAGCCTGTGCCTGTTCTGTCGCTGTTTCTGGAAAGCCAAGCGAACAGGCAAGGAAACCGCTACTCTGCCCGTAGCCAACCACTTTGACAGATACACCAACCGCCTTTAACAGCGTATGGGCTGCGTCAAGTGTGCCCGGCGAAAGATAAACCGCTTCATCGGAGGCGAATAGGGCGGCGTCGGTATCGCCGGATATTTCTGGGGGATCACCGACCTGACTAGCATAGGGCGTGCCATCTGCCTGAAGGCGCTCATGAACATCATAGGCGGCAGCAGGGGCTATGCCAGCGGCGGTTAACTCCGCACGGACGGCGGCAATTGCACCGGGTAGCGGTTGGTCGGTGATACAGTGAGCGCGGCTGTTACCGCCGTCGGGGTCGGCGTAGATCACCCGGACGGTATCCGCATTCCATTCGACCATCCCCCGCCGCTGAGACGCGATCACAAGGGCGATACCGTGAGGCGTGTAGGCTTCCTGTGATGTCACATGCCCAACGGGTGCCACATGACGACACATCAGGCAGTAGCGGCAGTTTTCAGTCGTATCAATGATATTTTCTAGCTTGGGCATTGTGCTAATTTCCTCCAATTCCAAAACCGACTTTGCCGGGGTTCATAATGCCGTTCGGATCGAGCGTCGCCTTGATAGCTTCCATCATATCCCAAGCTGGCCCGTGTTGGCGGCGCATATAACGCGCTAGTTTCAGCCCGACGCCGTGATGCTCGTTAACCATACCGCCATTCTCTAGCACGGCTTCCATGGCGGTGTTCCAAACGCGGTTGTGCAGCCGCAGTGCTTCCTGTGCATCCTCCGGCGGCGACTGGATAATAAAGCGCGAATAGACCATCACGCCCCAGTGAAACCAATGCGAGAAGTGACCGATGAACTCAACATCCCAATCGGCGTAAGTTTCTTCAACGGCTCGCTTCTCTGCCCAGTAAACGCGCTCTATGTTGCTGTAGGTGGTGACGGTTTCGGTTGTGCCGTACATCCACGGAAGTTTTAGGTTTTGCGGGGGGTAGTAGAAATCATAGCGGTGTTCCCACCACTTCTCACCTGGCTCACGACCTAAATCGCGTGCGCCGAAGCCGTTACAAATTTCCATAGCCTTCTTTTCTTGTAGCGCGGCAATATCCGGGTCACCATCGAAGCCCAATACCATGTAAGCGCCGTCGTACTCGTAACCGAGAATTTTCTTAACGCGGGAACGGGTTGATTTCTCATCGTAGAGGCGGATAACGAACGGGTCTAGGCGGCGTGTCATGATCTGACGACCGGCTTCTAGTGCTTCGCTCAGGTTATCGAACAGCAGCGCCCGCAGTAACCTTGTTTCTGGCAGATAGTCTAGCTGCATCGTCGCCTCGGTGATAACGCCCAGGGTCCCCTCGGCCCCCAAGAAAAGCCCGTAAAAGTCCGGCCCGGAGGCGTGCTGGGGAACGTGAGGGGTACGGATGATCTTGCCGTCCGGTAACACGACCTGCATATTCAAAACCAGGTCTTCCGCTTTGCCGTACTTGGTGCTGATGGTGCCAGTGCCACGCGGTGCCAAATACCCGCCGAGTGTTGCACAGTTAGCAGAAGCGGGATAGTGCGGCAGCATCAGCCCTTTTTCGTTAACGGCCCATTCAAGTTGTGTCCCGTTGATGCCGGCTTGTGCTGTGACCGTTAGTGACTGTTCATCAATTTCCAGAACGCGATTCATGCGTTTGGTGTCTAGCAATATCCCACCGTAGATCGATAAGCCGCCACCTTGCGAACCGGAGCCGCCGCCCCACGGAATGACGGGGATTTTATAGGCATTGGCGATTCGCATAATGTCAGAAACTTCTTGTGGGTTTGCCGGATGAACGATGTAGTCTGGTGTTTGCAACCGTTCGCCCCGGTCTAGCCACATCTGCGGTAACCAAAACCAATCGGTAGAATAGACAAGTTGGTCACTCTCGCGGGTGGAAATATGCGCCTGCCCGACCACCTCCTCCAGTTCACTGCGGATCATCTCGCTCTGTATTCCGGTTCTCACTTGGGACTCCTGTCAGTTCGTACTGTTAAATGAGGGCCTATCACTGGCTGGATCATGCGCGTCAGCCAGCCCTAGTTACCGTAGCTCAGGCTTTGAAACAGACTGGCCCGCAACGCCTCGATATGCTCGCGCATGGCGGCTTCGGCGGCGGCGGGGTCACGGTCGGCAATCGCTTTAACGATTTGCTTGTGTTCCCCGGTGCAAGCCGCTAGCCGATCCGGGTTGCTCTTGGAGTCGCTCTGGGCTAGGTGATGAACACGATTCCACATTTGCAAGACCGTCTCCCCCAGTAGTTGATTCGGGCAAGCGTCGGACATAGCCTGATGATAGTCTGAATTGGCATGGGACCATGCTTTAGCATCGTTAGCCCTTAGCGCATCATCCATTTGTTGTATAGCGGCTTGCAGCGCGTGGACGGTCTCATCTGTTGCACTTTTGGCAACCAGCCGTGCCATTTCCGGCTCTAGCAAATAGCGCATATGCACGACGTTAAGCACATCGGGGAGTGAACGAGAGGCGACGGTCACAGCTTGCCCAGGGATCACCTGCACCAGTCCCTCACTGGCAAGCTGCCGCAACGACTCACGAATGGGTGTGCGGCTAATCCCTAGCATCTTGGACAATTTGCTCTCGGAGAGTGCCGTACCTGGTTGGAGGTTGGCATGTTGCAAGGCGTCCTTAATGCGCTCGTATGCCAGGTCACGCCGTAGAAGTGTTTCATCTCCAAGCAGTTGATCGGTGTTTTGTTGATTGAAATATTGCTCAAGCAAATCCATTGGTTTTTATCGTATGCTACCGGTATACAGGTAGTATACAACATCTATCCGTAAAAGATACAGGGTAAGTACAGGGCCATCGAAGGACAGCGATGAGTGAGATGTACAGGACCAGCGACAAACATAAAATCGGAGAACTATTGGTAAAACAAGCTCGAGGTGCGGACACTGGCGACCCGTTTACATTCGTTGGGCGGCTTCTGGGCTTTTCTAGCTGCTATCGTTATTCGGTCGTCTCCTCCGACGGGAAAATGCCTTTCACAGATAATGCGAAGTCCGGCAGCAGGTCGGTGGTGAGCTTGCCCTCAACCGTGATCAGCTCAGCCCCCTTCCCCGGACGATGAATATAGACCTCCTTCTCCTCCGGGTAAACCACCCAAACCACTGTCCCAGCTGCCAGGTAATTGCTGACTTTGATCAGGAGTGTCTTCTCGCGGTCGGTTGGCGAGAGTACCTCAACCGCTAAATCTGGGGGCAATGGATTATATGTGTCATGGTTAGGCTTGGCCTGACGGGTTTTGCTAATATAGCCCACATCAGGAATATAACGATCATCATTGACTTGATAGCCACCATCTGCCCCTGTTACCCAACCCAGCCCCTTTCGACTCACAAACAGGGTAAGAAATGAACCGATTAGCATGGCCACCTGCGATGCATAGTTATTTGAAACCACAGCTAATGCCTCTCGCCCAACGTATTCATAGTCGCTATCCTGATTAATGATCCACCGATCAAAATCGGTCACTGTCATTCGTTGCTTGAGTTGCACAACCATCAATTTAGTCCTTCACTCACACGGTCCATTTCAGTATATCATTCCCTACCGTGTCACTTTGCGGTGAATTTTCTTGTTGCTGGCGCTCATCGGCAGCGCACCGTAGGCGTTTAGCTCCCATAACGGAATCCCCTTCAGGTGATCGACCGTATCCGGGTGTAGGTCAGGTGATATTAAATCAGCGAAAAGCATCGGGTTTGGGTTCTTGGGATGCGCCCGGCTCTACGGCGCGATTGCCCTGCTCATGTGGAGAACACATTTGCCACCAACATGAAATGCCCCCCTCAATCTTTACGCAGGACAAGCAGCAAACAGGTGAGACGGGCTAACCATGGCAGCCAGAAACGCGCAAAAGTCGCCCAACGGACAAGCCAAATCCGGATCGTGCCTGCTGGTATTCAACCTGAACGGCGATGGCCAGGCCAAAGCGGGGAGAGTCGCGCAGCAGTCCCTCCGGCACATGGTTTATCAGCTATCGTTTTTAGAGCGCAACACTTGCCCCAGATGAATAAGCGCATATGCTTGCGAGATGTGTTCCTGCTCCATGCGTAAGTTATCAAATTTCGCATCAAAACCCCTAGATTTATCTATGGGGATGTAGGTGCGGGTGGTGTGTATGGCTGCGTTTGAATCTGGCGGCGCGTCAATTCAAACGTGCCATGCCGCCACAGATATGATACAATCACATCATGATGGCACGAGATATGAAAATCCGGTCATCATCATACAATATATTGTCATCAAAAGCGGGTTGGGGCATCAACCTACGACTTAGAGGTTGTAAGACCTGGGAACGCTTCGGCATAACCGGGCAACCTTGCTTGAGGTCAAGAATCCCCCGGATTTATCCGTGGGGAGTATGTCAAAGTCCTTACACACATATTTGGAGGATTTACCTTGAAGAAGTTTTTTGCAGTAAGCCTTATGCTGGTCCTAGTAGCGGTTGCTATCGTTCCGGGTATTGGCGCACAAGACGTTACCGAAATAGAATTCTGGCACGCCATG
>DAOTUA010000210.1:0-2674 GCA_034437355.1 Anaerolineae bacterium
CTTTTGAAAAAGCTTGACCAAAACTTTACATTTTTGGCGCAAAGCGCCAAAAAGCGCCGGTCAAGGATTGCTAAATCCTTGTGGGGGTGTGGGGGCAAAGCCCCCACTATACTTTTTAACAATACAAAAGGTTTTTTTTACGTCTATTCAGATTTGAAGCGATTGCCCTGGCCCCCGGCTAGTTTCCTGGTAGATAAAGCGTATCGCCCGCTACAATGAAGGCGGGGTCTGCGATGCAATTGGAATAGGCGATGCGTTCCACAGTTGAGCCGTACTCACGTTGTAAGTCGTAGATGTTTTCCTCCGCTTGAACGGTGTACGGCCCCCACCCCGGCGGCAACGTCTGGTTACCCGTACAGTACCCCCACCCGATCACGTCCAGCCGTGCGGTGTAAGCGTTCGCGGATTCAACGTGGTTGGGTGGAAACACCCGCACCCGCGAACACCCCGACCCAATCCGAACCTCGTGCAGTTGCACCCACCCATAGCCACCAGCAAAAGCGACCCGATACCAGTCGGTATCGGTCACTTGCCCGTAAACCCGCGTCACGTCAAACGGATTGACCAGCCCGATCCCGCGTGTATCGTTGGTCGGCCCCATATAAACCGGCAGATTACGGTTATCACGCACAGTTACGCTCACCGGGCACCCGTCCAGGCTATCATCCAACTGCCGGAAAGATGCCGCCAAAACGGAATCGCTAGCGCCACCGGTGGCACTCACCCGCACACCGTAGCCGCTGGGGACCTCAACCGTGCCAGATGACGTTTGCAGCACACTGTCCCCGGCTTGCATCAACACGCTAAACGTCCCCGGCTGTTCGGCGGGCCGGTCTCGGATGGTAAACTGACCGCTGCTGACCTGTATGACGGTTTCACTGTCGGCTTGTTGCACGCGGTAGATGCCATCCGGCATATGAACCGTGTGTGTCGTATACCCGTTTTGTTGTTCTAGCGCGATATGCGGCTCATCTGCCGGGGCGGTGTAGGCCGCCAGGGTGATTTGGGTGAGAGGTTGCAAGCTGAACTCGGCCCCATCCGGGAAGGTGGCTTGGGCGGTACCGCGTGCCCCGGTACGGAGTGTATCACCCACGCCAAACACGCCGCCCACCCGCATCTGGAAAGTCTGGGCGGTATCGGCGCGCTGGTAAAGTACCGGGCTTTGGATCACCGTAAATTGCCCGGCCCGTTCCGTTTGTGCCCCGGTCAGCACGACCACCAGCAACGCCAACAAGCCGCTTATCGCCCTCATGCTTTCTTTCTGCCCCCAGCGATATACCCAATGCCCCGGACCAACGCCGCCAGCACGCCAACAACCCCTAACCCTAAAACGATGCTCCAGCGGATGCTACGCTGGAACGGGGCCATTCGTTGGCCCCATTGCCGCCGTATGCCCTCGCGGTAGAGTTTTTCCATCAGGGCCGGGATGAAATGGTCGGCAAAGAAGTAAACCGAGTTGGCATAGGGCAGTTCTGGCTGGGGGGTGGCTGGGGCTGTGGGGGTTGCATCCGGGAGGCTAACGGTATGGATCGTAAAGCCTTCTGTATCGCCAGCACGCGCCCGCACTTGCCCATCAGCCCCGACGATCTTTGTCTGATGGTAATACCCGGCGATGAGTTCAATCTGCTCGCCCTGCCAGATGAACCGCCACAGGTCCGGGCGGAAAGCAAGATAGGATGTCGCCGCCAGCCGTGGGCGTAATAGCTGCATCGAAAACGTTCCGGTGGCGGTGGTATTCACGCCCGGCACGCCCAACCACCCCAATTGAGCGTCTATATCCGCCCCGAACGGGCTATCCCCGGTGTGAGCACGGTTGGTAAGCGGGCCAAGGGCGCGTGAATCGACCTTCTGGTTATTGGGCATCACCAGTTTGAAGCGATCCATGGTTGGGGGAGAGCTAGTGATGATGATCGCGTCTACCTTGCCGGCGTAACGCTGCCAGATTTCCGGATGGGCATAGTCCCAGCAGACCATCATGCCAAACTTGCCGAGATCGGTATGGGCTACCGTTACATCGGTACCATCACGAAAGTAAGCTCGCTCGAAGGCGAACGGATAATTTTTGTCGTAGCGCCAGCGTCGCCCATCGGGGGCCACCAATATCTGGCTGTTATAGACATCCCGCCCATCCAATAAGAACAGGCTACCGGTCAGATGCAAATTATGTTGGGCGGCGGTCTGTTTCATCCAGGTGATGGTTTGACCGTCGATAGGCTCTGGGAGGGTGTAGTTATTTTCGTGGTACTCGTACCCGGTATTGAATAGCTCTGGCAAGACCACCAACTGCGCCCCACTAGCGGCGGCCTGCTGGACCAACGCGGCGGCCCGTTGTAGGCGGGCAGGGATGGGGGCGGGGTCGGCGTTCATTTGGATGGCGGCGATTGTGACTTGTGGCATCGGGTTGTTGTGTCCTCTTGGTTTGGTAAGTCATGCGCTTTTTAATAGTACCTTGTTTTAAGGGGTGTTGGAACGGTTTCCGATCAAGTTTTAACGCGGGTGATAACGACTCAGGTAGCGATTAGGATATCGTGGGGTTTCACCCCAAACCCCACCACTTTTTCCAGAAAAAGTGTAACTACTCAGCCCTCACCCCAACCCCTCTCCCAAACGTGCCTTTGGCACTGGGAGAGGGGCTAAATCACGCGATGAGAAGTCCCCCTCTCCCCGCGAAGCT
>DAOTUA010000211.1:0-6300 GCA_034437355.1 Anaerolineae bacterium
TTGTTGCATCGTCACATGGAATATAACGGCCTGTTGGATTTGTGCAGCGAGTTGGGGGTACGGGTGATCGCGTATAGCCCATTGGAAAAGGGCGTGCTAACCGGGAAATATACATCGGCGAACCCGCCCCCGCGTTGGCGTGGGCGGTGGTCCCGGCGCAAGCTGGCGGATTTACAACCGTTGATCAACACGATGCGCGAGATCGGGCGGGCGTATGCCGAAAACGGGGTGGTTAAAACACCGGCCCAGGTTGCGCTGAACTGGTGCATCTGCAAGGGGACGTTACCGATACCGGGCGTGAAGAATAAGCGCCAGGCCCAGGCTAACCTGGGGGCGGTCGGGTGGCGGCTGGCACGGGAGGAGGTCGAGATATTGGATCGGCTAAGTGATACATATCATCGGCGGTAGGGTTAAGTAGGCAATCATATGAAAGCAAAAGTGAAGAGATGGCGATGACGGATATTATCATGATTGGGGCGGGGCACAATGCGCTGGTGTGCGCTGGGTATCTGGCGAAGGCGGGCTATAGCGTGCGTGTGCTAGAACGGCGGCCCAAGGTGGGCGGGGCGGTTGTCACAGAGGAGCATGTGCCGGGTTTCAAGTTCGACCTGGGTGGCAGCGCCCATATTTTGATCCACCATACGCCGATCATTCAGGATTTGGCGTTAGAAAGCTACGGTCTACATTACATTGATATTGATCCGTTGTTTTATATGCCGTTCCCGGATGGCACATCGATCACGATTTGGAAGGACTTAGAGAAAACAATCGAGAGCATCGCGGCAGTGGACCCGGTGGATGCGGAAAACTACCGGGAATTTGTCAAAACGTGGAAGCCGATGGCAGAAGCGAGTGTAGAGGCGTTTATGCACGCGCCGACGCCGTTTAACCTGGTTAAGAATCTGGGGTTTGGCAGTGGGATGGGGGCGGATCGGTGGGAGCGCCTGAGCGACTTGATACGCGGTTATGGGCAGATGTTGCGCGGGCAGTTCGAGCATGAGAAGGTGCCGGCGTTGATCGCGTGGATGGCGGCGCAGAGTGGCCCACCACCGACCGAACCGTTTTCCGCGCCGTTTGCGATCTGGCACCCGATGTACCACGAAAGCGGGATGAAACGCCCGCGTGGGGGGTCTGGGGAGCTAACGCAGGCGCTACGGCGTATGATTGAAGCGCATGGCGGCGAGGTCCATACGGAAACGCCCGTCGCTAAGATTATTGTGGAGGCGGGCCGGGCGGTTGGCGTAGAAACGGCGGACGGGGAGACGTTCCGTGCGGGGAAAGCGGTGATTAGTGGCGCACACATCTATACAACCATGAAGATGCTCGGTGCGGATATGCCAAGCAAAGCGGAAACACTGCTTAACAAAAGCCGTATCGGGAACGGGTTTGGGATGATTGTCCGCCATGCGATGCGAGAACTGCCGGACTACATCGCGACGCCATCGGAGAATGGGGCACCGGGGCCGCAACACCGGGCGATGCAGTTCATCTGCCCGACGATGAGCTACTTAGACGCAGCGTATGGGGATTACCTGGCGGGGCGTCCATCGGGGAACCCGGCGTTAATATCCATGACGTTTTCGGCGGTTGATCCGACATTGGCCCCAGATGGACAGCATACGATGTTCTTGTGGGGGCAATATTACCCATATGAGATGGCCAACGGCGCGAACTGGGACGACATCGAGGAGGAGATCGCTGATCATATGTTGGATACGTTGGCGCAGTATGCACCGAACGTCAAGGAGGCGGTGATTGATCGCTTGATTGAGACGCCGTTATATTTAGAACGCGAGCTTGGGTTATTACGCGGGAATGTGATGCACCTGGAGATGTCGGTAGATCAGATGTTTATGATGCGTCCGGCACTAACGATGAGTAACTATCGCGCCCCGGTGAAGGGGTTATATCTGACGGGGGCCAGCACGCACCCCGGCGGCGGGATTATGGGGTCTGCGGGGAGGAACGCGGCGCAGGTGGTGTTACATGATCTTCAACCGAAATGGTGGCAATTTGGAGGTGCCGAGAAATGACGTATTTTGGTTTTTTGGCATTGTTCGTGGGGATACCCGTTGTCATTTTCGGGCTATGGAACGGGTTGGATCATCGCAACGGCAAACCGCTGCCAGAATCGCTCACAAGTTGGGGACCGTATACGGTGATCGGTTGGTTGGTGGTGGTGGCGGTGGCCTATACCACGCCGTGGGATAATTACCTGGTGGCGACACGGGTTTGGTGGTACGACCCGGCGTTGGTCACGGGGTGGGTGATCGGGTATGTGCCGATTGAGGAATACACATTTTTCGTTACGCAAACGATTATGACGGGGCTGTTCACGGTGTGGCTGATGCGCCGGATGCCGGTTGGCGAGCTACCGACTTCCCCACGACGTAGTTTACAGGTCCGTTGGTGGGCGACCGGGATTGTGGGCGTGATATGGGCGGCGTCGGTTGTTTTGTTAGCGTTGTCGTTTACAGGTGGGGTGTGGGGTTACGGGACCTATTTGGCGCTGGAGCTTTCGTGGGGGTTGATTCCGATTATGGTTCAGTTGATTGTGGGGGCGGATATTTTGTGGCGGCACCGATGGACGGTGATTATCGGGATTTTAACGACATGGCTTTACCTGAGCGCCGGCGATGCGGTCGCGATCCAGTCCGGGACGTGGACGATCAACCCGGAGCAATCGCTGCCGTTGCTGATTGGCGGGGTGCTGCCGATTGAGGAGGCGATCTTCTTCTTAATTACCAATGTGCTGATTGTGTTCGGGTTAACGTTGGTGATGGAACATGAAAGCGAGAAGCGCGTCCCGGTGGTGATGAAGTCCTGGTTAGAACGGCAGAAGGCCAAGCGGACGTTAGCGGCAGAATAACACATGCGGTCATGGTAGGAGAGCAGGAATATGGCAAGGCGTAGACGAAAAAAACCTGGGTCACAGTTGGATATATGGCAGTTTCAGAAGGTGGTCAGCCGTCGGTTGTTATGGTGGGCTGGGCTGAATGTGGGGCTTGGGTTGTGGTTACAGCAACGGCGCAATAAGTTCTGGCGGGGGGTGGCAATGCAGGCGATTAGCTGGGGGGCGATCAACGCGGGGATTGCGGTTGTTGGCAAGCGTGCGACCACCTTTCGGCTGCGGCGGCAGGATGCGCCCTACGCTCGCGAGACGGTCCGTAAGGAAGAACGGAATTTGTCGCGGGCGTTGTGGATCAATGCTGGGCTAGATGTGTTGTATATGATCGGCGGGGTGGCATTGGCGTTTACACGCGGGCGGCGGGATCGGCTGATGCGGGGGAATGGATGGGGGATTGTGGTGCAAGGTGGGTTTTTGTTCGTGTTCGATGTCGTCCACGCGCTGATCATGTCGGTTGATAAAGAGGAAGGCGGCGAGCGTGTTTAATGCTTTTGAGGGCGAGGAACACCGCGCATTTTTCCGTTTGGCGGGTGGGGGGCGGGCCGCGTTGTTGGTGCATGGCTTCCCTGGCAGTGCTGCCGAGATGCGACCGCTAGCGGATATATTACATGCGGACGGCTGGACCACGCAGGGGCTTTTGCTGCCGGGTTTCGGGCCAGAGATCGCGACGTTGGGCGAGCGCAGCGTCAGCGAGTGGTCGGTGGCGGTGACGCGGGCTGTGGCGGATTTACGCGCCGAGCATCAAACGGTGATCTTGGTCGGTAATTCGATGGGTGGGGCGCTGAGTATTGCGGCGGCGGCATCGGCCCCAGTGGAGGGGTTGGTTTTGTTTGCGCCGTTTTATACGGTTGATAATTTGCTGTGGAAAGCGTTACCCGTGCTGCGATACGTGATCCCGAAGTTTAAGCCGTTTAAGGTGTTCAAGCCGGATTTTACCGACCCGGAGTTCCAGGAAGGGACGCGCAACTTCTTACCGGATGCGGATTTTGACGACCCGGAGTTCCAACGGCAGACGCTTGAGTTTGAGGTGGACACACGCATTTTCGCCAATATCCGGGCGGTGGGGGTGCGGGCGTATGCGTCCGCGCCAGATGTTCGTGTGCCGTCATTGGTAATCCAGGGGGATGCTGATGATCTGGTTACACCGGAGAACACGCGCAAGCTGATCAATCGGTTGGGTAGCTCGCCGCAATATCTGGAAGTCGCCGCCAGCCATAACCCACTAGACCCGGACGCGCCCTACTGGGATACCGTGGTGAACGCTATCCGGCAGTTTACACGTCAGCTACAAACGGAGGTGAACCAGGTATGATCCGGCGGTATGTGGACCGAGTGTTGCACCCGGCGCGGTATCATGGGCACGGGCGGAAGGGTCCGTTTTTCGAGGGGTGGTATTACAAGTTGGTCGATGCGACCGAACAACACCGGATCGCGATCATACCGGGGATATTTCTGGGGGAAAACGCGAAGCGGGATCATTGTTTTGTGCAGGTGTTGGATGGTATGGCGGGGAGCGCCACCTATCACGAGTACCCAGCGGAGGCGTTCAACGCGGCGCGGGATGCGTTCGATGTGACGGTGGCTGCCAATCGGTTTACGGGCGAGGGGCTACAGTTGGCAATCGAAGGTGAGCAGCGAACAGTAAACGGAGAGCTTCGTTTTCGGCATCCGACGCCGTGGCATGTCTCGCTGGCATCGCCGGGGGTGATGGGGCCGTTTGCGTGGGTACCGGAGATGGAGTGTTATCACGGGGTGCTGAGCTTCAATCATGAGATTGACGGGGCGTTAGAGATCGACGGCGAAACGGTTGACTTTAGCGGTGGGCGGGGCTATATGGAAAAAGACTGGGGCAAGGGGTTCCCGGCGGGGTATGTGTGGCTGCAAACCAATCACTTTGATACGTATGGCACGTCATTAGAGACCGCGATTGCGATTATTCCATCGGTGTTTGGGACCAGCTTCCGGGGGATGCAGTGTGGGTTGTGGCACGGGGGCGAGCTGTACAAGTTCACGACGTACAGCGGGGCGCGGCTGGAACGGTTCAACATTACGGATCATACGGTTTATATCACGTATCGAGATCGAGTGCATCGGTTGGAGATCATCGCGGAACGGGCGGAGGGAACACTGCTGCACGCGCCCGTTCGCACGGAGATGCACCGTCGGGTCAACGAGACGTTGCAAGCCACCGTAGACATCCACCTAACGGCGCGGGTAGGTCATAGCGTGCATACCGTTTACCGGGGGACGGGCCGTAATGCGGGGTTAGAAGTTCATGGAGATATTGACAGGTTAATGGGTTATACACGATGAGTACCTTACGGCGAACACAACAAACTTTGATGGACATCCCACGCGGGGCGGCGCTGTTGTTGGTGGCGTGGGTGCTGGCGATGATCTCGCTGCCGATTTTTAAGTGGACCGTGGGGACTTCCGCGATTGTGTGGGGGGTCAACCTGACGACGATTTTACAGGCGTCGGCGGTGATTGTGATCTTGTGGAGTGCATGGGGGGTAACGCGGACGTTGCGCACGGTGATGACGGTGGTGGTGCTAACGTGGGGTGTGGAGGCCATCGGAACGGCGACGGGGTTCCCGTTTGGGCATTACGATTACACGGCGGTTTTACAGCCGCAGCTTGCGGATGTGCCGGTTTTGATTGCGTTGGCGTGGCTGATGATGCTGCCGTCGGCGTGGGCGGTGGGGTATGTGCTGAGTGGGCGACGCTACGGCGTCCGGTTTGTGCTGGTGAGTGCGGCAGCGATGACGGCCTGGGATTTTTTCCTGGACCCGCAAATGGTGATGTGGAACTTGTGGCGCTGGGACCTGGTTAGCGGGGGGTATTTTGGTATCCCGTGGGTAAATTTTTTGGGCTGGTTTGCAACGGCGGCGTTGGTCACGGTGGCGGTGCGTCCGCGTGAGGTGCCGACCACCCCACTGTTAATTATTTACGGGGTGGTGTGGGTGCTACAGACTATTGGACAGGCGCTTTTTTGGGGGCAGGTGGGGCCGGCAATGGTCGGGTTTGTGGCGATGGGTGGCTTTCTGCTGTTGGTTGTGCGGCAGTTGGGGCGTAGCGATGCTTAGTACCGTGTTATTTGTCATCGCCGGGTATTTATCGGGGTCGGTACTGTACTCACGGCTGATTGCGTCTTTGGTGCTGGGCGTAGACATCGGTACGGTGGGCGATGGCAACCCCGGCACAACCAACGTAGCGCGGGCAGGTGGGGCAGGTTGGGCTGCGACCGCGTTCTTGCTAGACTGCTTGAAGGCGGCGGTTCCGGTCGGGATTGCGTATTACGGGTTTGGTATTACGGATTGGCGCATCCTACCGATAGGGTTAGCGCCGGGGATCGGCCATGCTTACCCGGCTTTTTTCGGTTTTAAGGGGGG
>DAOTUA010000212.1:0-3696 GCA_034437355.1 Anaerolineae bacterium
CAACCACCGGACCGCCCCCAGCCCCCTTAAGGCACCCATCGCGGGAACATCCCATTCTCTGCGATCTGCGTTAGCTCGTCCGTCTCGCGATCATACGTCCATATCTCCGGCCGACCGCCTCGGTTTGGCGTCCCATCCGCTGTAAACTGCTGGAACCGCTGCATCACCAACCGATCTCCGGTTGGGTCCCAATGTACAAACCCGTGATTGTAAATCTCATCGACCACCAACGCCTCACCCTCCCCCGTTTCAGCATCCACCCAATACAACTGCGTCGTCGGCGTGAAACGCTCATCCCGGTATCGCCGCCCAACCGCCAACCCCTCCCCCGATGGATGCCACACCCCAAACGTATCATCTATTGCTTCCGTCTCGCCCGTCAGCGTGATGATCGCTTGCGTATCTAGCAACGCCATGATCAACCGCGACCACGCCCGCCCCTCACTTAACACAACCTCCGGATACACCAACCGATCCCCACCCGGCGACAACGCCCCGGATGTGCCGTTATCACTCCGTAACGCGACCGTTTCATCCGTCTCAAAATCGTACACCACCACCCCCGGCACACTCGTATCAAACAACGTGATCCGCCCCCCATCCGCCGACCACGCCGGCCCATACCCCAACGCCTGCGTATCCTCAAACAATGGCTGTGTCGTTACGCTCCCCCCGGTTAAATCCGCTAACCAGATACGATACGGGCTGACCCCCACCCCCGGCAACAACGTATTCATATCGACCCGTGTATACGCGATCATATTGCCATCGGGCCGCCATACCGGGCTAGAGCAGTCGCTATCTTCACAATTCGTCAGTGGGGTAATCGCGCCCGTCTCCAAACTCAGCAACTTGATATCCGTTGCCGGACGGTCGTTACGTCGCTCGGAAAACGCAATTGCCCGCCCGTCCGGGCGCACCGCGAAGTCTAACACCCCGTTCTGGCTAAACGTGATCTGTTCCGCATTTTCCGGGGCCGACGGGTCCGCCATCCAGATATTCTGCGGGAACCCATCCGCCGGGTACAAATACGCCACCATCGGCAGGCGGACCTCAAACCCAAATTGATACCGATCTAACAACCGTCGCCCAGATGCACTCACCACCCCATCCGATAACGTCACCGTGTACGTTTCGCCCGTCTGCAATGGCTCATCCGGCTCGAATAACAACGTCTCCCCACTCCACCGGACCGCCCCCGGCACATCCGGCGTAATCTGCAACTGATCCCCCGTGTTCTCACGATCCATTCGCTCCGAAAACGTAATCCGGATCACATCCGTGCTGTGCGCTTCCCCCAACGGATGCACACGCTCCACCCGCACCCCTACCCGGTCCCCCACCAACAGCGTCAACCCGATAAACACCATCAGCCCAACGATAACCACCCCAACCGCACGATCAAAACTCGTCATCACCTTACCCATCACCTACGGGTACAAATACGGGTGTTCGGGCTGTTCAACCGATGTCACCTCACGCACCCGCACAATCGGCAACACATCCCCCGCAAATTCCCCCACCTGCAACGCCCCCCGCACCCGCACCCACTCACCATCTGTCAACCCCCCGGCCCCCTCATACAGAACCGGCATCCCCAACGCGGACGCATCCGCCACACAGCAACTCAACGTAAACCGCGCCACCATGAACCCGTTTTCCTCAAAACCCGGCTCCCGGTACACAAACCCGATCAAATCCACCGGCTGCCCGTTGAACACCTCAAAATCATCAGTCGTATTAAAACTCCGCAGCCAATCCAACACGTTTCGCTGCTCCGGCGGCACCGAAAACTCCGTCGTGGACGCGCCCCGTACCGCCCGTATGCTAATGTTCCCGTTGACCGCCTCCGCCCCCAACGGAGCCGACGGCACCATCACCCCCAACAACAACGGGATCGCCGCCACCCCAATCGCCCCCCACCCCAACGGACGCGGCTTCGCCAGGCTGTACGGGTTCTGCTTGAACCCCCCACTTGCCGCCCGATACGCCGACGCCACCCCCAACGCCAAGAACAACCCCACCGCCACATAAGACAACCACACAAACCGTTCGTTGATGTAATTCGCCAGGTTCCCAGACCAAATGTTATACCCGAAATAGCCCCCCAGCCCGACCAAAATCACCGCTCGCAACCACGCCCGCGCCACCTCATCCGGCGGGGTAGTCGGCTCTAATTGCGTCGTCGCTTCTCTCAAGTTGATCTCGCTCATTTGCTGATCCCTCTCGATTCCACCACTAAAACACCACATTCAAATTTAACCAGACCGCCGCCGCCGTCGCCATCAAAAACGGCAGCACCACCAGATACACCACCACCCGCGCCCGGAACACTCCCATAAACATCAACATGCTCTTAATATCCACCATCGGCCCGAACGTCAAGAACGACAAGATTGACCCCATTGTAAACGTCCCCGCAAACGCCAGCGCCAAAAACGCATCCACCGTCGAACACACACTCAACACGAACGCCAGCGCATTCATCACCAATACACTGATAACCGGCCCCTGCCCTAGCGATAACAATACCTCTTGAGACAAAACGGTTTGCATCCCAGCTGCCAACAACGACCCAATAATCAGATAACGCCCCATCTCGAACACCTCATCCGTCGCCACCGAAAAAGCGTTCATCAACCCGGCCCATACGTTGGTTTGCGCCTGTAGATCGTGCGAGCCGCCCCCCACCGGGGCCAACGAAACCGGCTTCAACACGTTGATCGGCTGCGCCGTATACGAAAACACCAGCCCCACCGCCAGCGCAATCATCGCCGTCAGCACAAACCGCCCAACCAACACCCCACCCCACCCAAACGCAATATATGTACTCGCAAACACAATCGGATTCATCACCGGGGCCGCCAACAAAAACGCCACCCCCACCCCCATCGGCATCCCCTTGTTGTACAGCCGACGCACCACCGGCACCACCCCACACTCACACACCGGGAACGCAAACCCCAAAAACGTCCCCGCTGCCGTCGCCGTCAACCTGCGCCGGGGGAGCCAGCGCATCAACTCCGCCGGAGACACAAACGCCTCAATCAGCCCGCTAACCACACTCCCCATCAACAAGAATGGGGCCGCCTCAATGAATATACCCAAAAACCGCGTCGAGAAAATCCGCAACGTCGCTGCCGTCTCCCCACCCGTATACACCACCGCCCGCACCGTGGCATACAACACCACCAACACCAACGGCAACACAACAAAATACGTGATCGCGGTCCGCGTTCGTTCCATCACCACTCACCCCACTAACGCCATTTGATCACCATCCTATCGGAAATGCGCCCCGCTTCAACCCCCTTCAAATAAGCCCCGCACACCCGCCCGCTGCACCTTCCCGGATGCCGTCTGCGGTAACGCCTCCACAAACACCACCCGGCGCGGCAGTTTATACCCCCCCAGCCGATCCCGCCCGAACGCCATTAACCCCGCCTCCGTTACACTCGCCCCCACTTCCCGCACCACCGCCGCCGCCACCTGCTGACCCCACTCCGGGTGCGCCACACCCACCACACACACCGCCGCCACCCCCGGATGCGCCAACAGCATCGCCTCCACCTTGACTATGAAACGGATATGACCAAAACGAGTCATACAACGTCTCCGGTGGAGCTTATTTATGTTGCCAGCGATGCGAAAGAAAAATCCCTTAAAAAAGGGGGCAAACTCTCCGACATCGCTCCC
>DAOTUA010000213.1:0-17833 GCA_034437355.1 Anaerolineae bacterium
AGATGCAAGACGAAGCCCCCAGCACCTACCCGGTCGAAACCGTTGAGGGTCAAGAAGTTTTGACGGCCTTCCCCGGCGAGCCCATCCCGGAGGAGAGCGAGGACGAAAAACGCCGCCGTAAAGAAAAGATGGAAACAGCCCCGCTACCGGAAGCGGAAGCCGCGGAAGAGGACTTAGAGTTTGAGGACGAGTTCGAGCGTGATAAGGATAAGCGCAAGAGCAAGCGTAAAAAGCGGCAGCTTATCTACGATGAGGAAAGCGGGCGTGTTGTAGCCCGGCGTAAGCGTAAGGGTAGCCGCCGCCGCGATGAGTGGGAAGATTATATCGATTAAGCGAATGACCCTGCCATACACACTAACGTAGGCTGGGGTCGTTTGCCTGGACTGTTAACAATGATGCCAGGTGATCAACAATGACCAACCAAGCACATCCGCGTAAGCGCCAGCCAACCCGGACTTGTGTTGCTTGCCGCCAGACATTCGCAAAAACGGCGATGACCCGCCTGGTTTATACCGCAGATGGGCTAGCTACGGACCCTACGCACCGGGCAAATGGGCGTGGCGCTTATCTATGTGCGGACCCAGTTTGCTGGGACCGGGCACGGCATAGCCACATCTTAGACCGTGCGTTGCGGGTCGTGTTAACATCTGACGACAAAAAGCGGCTGACGCAGTGATAGGCTGATGAAAACGCGGCTGCTTGTCCAAAAAAAGATAATGCAACGGGTATGAGGTGCCTACTACCTACATGATAGTTGCACCACCATAGGTCACCTCCTACCCCACATAATAATTAACAGGAGGCCCTATGGCAAAAGAAAAACAAGTTGTACTGATACCGGACTTTTTAACTGTCCGCGAACTGGCAGAAACGATTGACGCCAGCCCAATTGACGTGATGAAGCAGTTGATTGCTAACGGCATTATGGCGTCGATTAACCAGGATATTGATTTTGATACCGCGTCACTCATTCTGGAAGAGATGGGCTATGAGGCACAGTCCGAGACCGCCGCGCAAGAGGCGGAAGAACGGGCCAAGGCAGCCGAATCTCAGACGTGGCGCAAGGTCTACTCACAGGAGAAAACCGAAAATTTACAGAAGCGCCCGCCGGTGGTCACGATTATGGGCCATGTCGATCACGGGAAAACAACCTTGCTGGATACGATCCGCAAGGCGAATGTTGCCGGAGGCGAGGCCGGCGGGATCACGCAGCATATCGGTGCGTATCGTGCTTATCACGATGGTAAACAGGTCACGTTTTTGGATACACCCGGTCATGAGGCGTTTACTGCCATGCGTGCGCGTGGGGCGCAGGGTGCAGACATCGGTATTCTGGTTGTCGCAGCGGATGACGGGGTGATGCCGACCACCAAAGAAGCCCTGAACCATGCGCGTGCTGCCAATATCCCGTTTGTGGTGGCGATTACCAAGGTCGATAAAGGTAATGCGAACCCGGAGTTGGTCAAGCAGGGGATGGTTGAGCAAGAGGTCGTGCCGGATGAGTGGGGCGGCGAAACAATGTTTATCCCGGTGGCCTCTCTGAAAGGGGATGGTATCGACGAGTTATTGGAAGCTATCTTGCTGGTGGCAGAAGAACGAGATATTGTTGCGAACCCGAACGCGAAGCCATCCGGGATTGTGATTGAAGCGGAGATGGAAAAATCACGCGGGGCGATGGTCACGTTGATGGTACTCAACGGGACGTTAAAACGTGGGGATAGCCTGATAGTCGGCAAAACTTATGGGCGCATTAAAGCGATGTTTGATGAGTACGGTAAACAAGTCAAAGAGGCGGGGCCGTCTACCCCAGTTAAGGTGATGGGGATCAACGACCTGCCAGCCCCAGGCGATTCGTTTGAGTGGGTGAACAGCGAGAAAGACGCCCGCAGCACACTGGATGATCGCGAAGCGAACGCCACCCGCAAGGAACAGAGCCGACGCCCCACGCTGGAGGATATTTTCGCCCAGTTCCAGGCGGGTGAATCAAAAGAGCTGAACATCATCCTGAAGGCGGATGTACAGGGGTCGCTTGAACCGATTCAAACCGAGTTGGAGAAGCTCAAACCGCAATCCGACGACGATATTTCGGTGAATGTGCTAGATGCTGGCATCGGCAATGTGACCGAGAATGATGTTAATCTGGCAAGCACAGCGGGCGCGGTGATCCTCGCGTTTAATGTGGGGATCGATAACGTTGCCGAACGTGCCGCGACTAGCCTGGGGGTAGATATTCGCAAGTACAGCGTTATTTACAAGCTGCTGGAAAGCATCGAGCTGGCGCTAAACGGTATGCTGGAGCCGGAATACAAAGATCGCGCAATTGGCATGGCCGAGGTGCGGCAGGTGTTCCGTATCTCGAAGGTCGGGGCGATTGCGGGGAGCTATGTCCGAGAGGGCGAGGTCCGCCGAAACAGCTATGCCCGTGTGTTGCGAGATGGTCAGTTGCTAGTCGAACGGACAGCGGTTAGTTCGCTGAAGCGCGTTAATGAGGACGTGAAAGAAGTGCGGGCCGGGTTCGAGTGTGGGATTGGGTTAGCGGACTTTAACGATTTTGAAGAAGGGGACCTGATCGAATTTTTCGTGACGGAGCGCGTAAACTAACCTCTCTCGCCGGTCGTTTCACTTTGCAAACTGAGGTGCAGCCAAGTTGCTGCACCGCTATTAAACAGAGGAGAGGCTATGTCAATCAAACAAGATCGCATGGCGGAGCGTATTCAGGTCATCCTGAGCCAACTGCTGATGCGCGAGGTATCGGACCCGCGCTTGGAGTCGGTGACGATTACGGATGTGCAGCTTGACCCGGAAATCATGTATGCGACGGTGTTTGTCAATGCGCTGGGTGCGGAAGAACGCGAACAGGAAGTGATGCAGGGGCTAGAACGGGCGGGTGGGTTCATTCGCCGGGAACTCTCCAAGCGGCTGCGGGTGCGGTCGGTCCCGGAGTTACGCTTCAAATGGGATAGTGCATTAGAGGAGGCCGCCCGTGTCGAAAGCATCCTGGATAAGCTGGATATTCCGCCCGTACCAGAAGCGGACGAGGACGAGGACTTTCTCGACCTGGATGATGTGGATTTAGACGGCACGGATACTTATGAGGATGAGCGATGACGGCCCAAAGTCGGTTGGAGTGGGATAAAGCGGCGAGGCTAGTCCAAGCGGCAGACCGGGTTCTGGTTGTTACCCACCAGAACCCCGACGGAGATGCTATCGGGTCGATGATGGGGTTGGTCAATGCGCTGCGTGAGGCCGGTAAAACGGTAGACGCGGCAGTTGATGAGGGGGTGCCGGAGTTTTTATCCTTCATCCCCGGCTCGGAGACCATCTACGCCAAGCTAACATCTGGCAAATGGGATGTGATGGTTTCGGTGGATGCCAGCGATGAGGTGCGTACTGGTGCGGTAGGTGCTTACGGGCGTCAGCACGTTCAAAACGTGATCAATCTGGATCATCATGTCACCAATATTTTCTTTGGGGATGCTTTCCTGGTGATGGTCGATGCGGTATCCGCGACCGAGATCGTGTTCCGATGGTTGCAACATATGCGGCTGCCGATCACGCTGGGCGTTGCGACCCCCCTGTTAACCGGGTTGGTGACCGATACGATGGGGTTCCGCACAAGCAACGTCAAAGCGGGCACACTTGGTATTGCTCAAAAACTGATGGAGGCCGGCGCGTCGATCACAGAAGTGACGGCCCGCACCCTGGATAGCAAACCGTACCGGGCAATTCAACTGTGGTCGGCGGCGTTGGCGTCTATTACGCTGAAAAACCAAGTCGTTTCCGTCAATGTCACGCTCAAGGATATGGCAACTGCCGGGATAAAAGATAGCTCGGATGGCGGCTTAGTGGGGTTGTTAAACCAGATCGATGAGGCGATGGTAGCGGTTATCTTCACAGAAACGCCCGACGATAAGGTTAAGATCAGCCTGCGCAGCAAACGCGGGTTTGATGTCGGATCGGTAGCGGCAAGCCTGGGGGGTGGCGGACATACACAGGCGGCAGGGGCCACCATTGACGGCCCATTAAATGCGGCGCGAGAACGGGTCTTGCCGTTGTTGGCTCAGGTGGTGGCGGATGGGGAGCTGATCATTGCCTGATGCGCCGCCCTTCGGCTTTTTGAATATCGACAAGCCTCTCGGCCCGACCAGCCACGCGGTCGTCGGGCGGGTACGGCGGATTTTCGGGTTGCGGCGGGTTGGCCATGCCGGGACGCTCGATCCGTTGGCGACCGGGGTGCTAGTGGTGTGTGTGGGGACGGCGACGCGCCTCAGCGAGTATGCGATGGCCTCGGTCAAGGCGTATCGGGCGCGGGTGCAACTCGGCGCGACGACCACCACTTACGACGCGGAAGGCGACATCACCTCACAGGCCGGCGCATCGCACATCACCCAACCGATGATTGCGGCTGTGCTAGCACAGTTCACCGGGCAGATTGAGCAACTCCCCCCGATGTACAGCGCCATCAAACAGGATGGCAAGAAGCTGTACGAACTCGCCCGCGAGGGGAAAACCGTTGAGCGCCAACCGCGCAGCGTGCGCATTGATGCGCTAACGGTGACCGACTTCGACCCGGTAACGGCGCAGTTCACATTAGAGGTGACGTGCGGTAGTGGGACGTATATACGCAGCCTGGCCTACGACATCGGCGAGGCGCTGGGGGTTGGGGGGCATCTGGTGGGGCTGGTGCGCACGAAAAGCGGTAATTTTGATATTGCTGACGCGGTAACGCTGGAAACGCTGGCAGCAACTGCTACACCATCGGATCATCTGATGTCGGTGCGGGCGGCGCTGGCCGGTTTCCCGTCGATAATGCTAACGCCGCAATCGCTGGTTGATGTGCAACACGGGCGGTGGATCGACGGTGCGGCGGCGGTTGAGAATGGCACGCTCGCGCTTAGTTATGCCCCGGATGGCAAATTCATCGCCATTGTGCAAGCTGTGGATGGAAGATGGAAGCCACATAAGGTATTCTCTAGCATGTCCTAAAGGCAAGCGGAAACCAGCCCATGCAACACGTTCAACGTCTGGAAGACCTCACCCTAACCAAACCCTCTATGATTACAATTGGCGTTTTTGACGGTGTGCATCGAGGGCATCAGTTCCTCATACGCTCACTTGTTGAAGAAGCGCATGAGCGCGACCTGCTGGCGGGGGTGATGACGTTTCATCCGCACCCGGATGAGGTGCTACACGGCCCAAAAGGGCGCTATTACCTGACAACGGTTGAAGAACGGGCCGAATTCATGGCGGCCTTGGGGGTGGATTATCTGGTAACGCACCCGTTTAATCGAGAAGTTATGCAAATACGAGCCGCCGATTTCGTTGATCGGCTGGTGGCGGCAACAAAACTCAGTTGTATATGGGTTGGGGAAGATTTCGCGCTGGGGTATAAGCGCGAGGGGAATGTTGAGTTCTTGATGGCGCGGGGGCAAACACAGGGCTTTGACGTGCGGGCCGTCCCGCTGGTAGACAGCAAAGAGGATATTGTGAGTAGTACGCACATCCGCGAGGCGTTACGCCAGCCAGACCTTGCCACCGTTCACGATTTATTAGGGCGAGCGTACAGCGTGCAGGGAGAGGTGATCCACGGGGAAAAGCGGGGGCGGCAGCTCGGTTATCCAACGGCGAACCTGGAGATTGCGCCGGGCAAGGTGATCCCGGCGAATGGGGTTTATGTGGGTTGGGCGACAGTTCTGGGAGAACGCTTCATGGGGGCGATCAACATTGGTTATAGCCCCACATTTGGTAACAAGGATGTGACGGTGGAGGCGTACTTGCTAGACTTCGACCGCGACATCTACGGCGAGACACTCCGGCTGACGTTTGAAGCGTACCTGCGCCCAGAAATGAAATTCGATGGGCGCGAAGCGTTGATTGCGCAGATGGGGCGGGATGTGGAAACGGGGCGGCAATTGCTGACCGTTCAACAATCCCAGGCCGATTAAGCACAGGTAATCGCGTTTGGGTCCCAGCGGTGGAGCTTGCCGCGTTCGGTCCGGGCTGCTAGCGTTTGACGGGCGGCGGTCCACGAGGCTACCCAGTCATCATAACGGGTTGTCGGGTGGGAAGCACTACGGGCGACCAGCCCCGGCAGTTCATCGCGCCCGGTGGGTTGGCCTATCGGCTGATAACGCAGGTCGAAGCTCCAGCGGATGCTGTCACTTTGGTTGGGCAGCGAGGCGTGCTGCATCAGGCGGTGCATTAACAACACGCTACCCGCTTTGAGTGGGACGGGGACGGGTTGGCCTGCCAGGTGGTCGGACGGGATTTCGACGGAGACATTTAACGGGCAGTGGTCGGCTAGGCCCGCCAGATGGCTATAGGGGATCACCTGCAAGCAACCGTTGTTAATGGTGGCATCGGTAACCGCCACCCAGACGGTGATCATGTCGGTGGCGTCGGCTTCTTCGCGGCAAACGCCCTGGTCCTGGTGCCAGCCGGTTGTCTGAACGAGTGTGCCGTGCTTGTTGTCGGTGGGGATGGCCTGTTGTGGGGGTTTGATGCGCACATGCTGGATCGGATTGGCTAGAATTTCGCTGCCGATCAAGGCTTCGATAACATCTAATAATTTTGGGGTACGGATCAAGTCGTAGACGGCGCGGCTGAGGTGGACCGGGTTATCTTCGGTGATATTACCGTTGGGGAGGCTAATATCGAAGAACGGATAAAGATTGTGGGTGGCACGTTGTAAAACAGTCGTCCACCGTTGGGCAAAGGGCAGATCGGCGTAGGTGTCGTCTAGCCAGCCAGCAGCAACGGCCTGCCCCACGACGCGATCAAGAAGCGCGGCATAATCGGCTTGGAGAGGATGCGGGTTGATGATGTTTTCTACGATGATGTAACCACGTTGGGCAAAGGTTTGTTTCAAGAATGAAGTCATTATTTTTTACCTCAGTTTCGGAGTAGGGTTAATCGTCTAGCTTACCATCGCGGGGGCGGAAGCTCATACGGAGGGGGGTACCTTCAAACGGGTATCGCGCACGAATCTGGTTTTCTAAGAAGCGTCGATATGTGAAGTGAACGAGCCGGGTATCGTTGACATGAAATAGGATCAGAGGTGGGTTGACGGCAACCTGAGACGCAAACAGAATTTTCAGACGTTTGTTGCTCTTCATGGGGGGGGGGTGTTTGGCGACGGCGGCTCGCACGATGTCGTTTAGTTGTGAGGTGGGGATGCGGAAGGATCGGGTTTCCCAGACGCGGATGGCGGTTTCCATGATCTGTCCGATGCGTCTGCCTGTCAGTGCGCTGACGAACAAGACCGGGGTATTTTGCAGGAAGCCAAGCTTATCGCTGACTTCGGTGACGTATTCGTGCATGGTGTGTGTGTCTTTTTCGATGGCGTCCCACTTATTGACCAGGATGACCACGCTGGCTTTAGAATCTTGAATGTAGCCGGCAATGTGCTGGTCCTGCTCGGTGACGCCGTCCTGGGCATCGACAATCAAGAGCGCGACATCGGCCCGGTCGAGCGCCTTCATCGCACGAATCACGCTGTACTGCTCCACGCCGCGTTCAATGCGCCCTCGGCGACGGATACCGGCAGTATCAATCAGCGTAATATCTTGCCCATGCCATTTGAGGTGTGTGTCGATAGCATCGCGGGTGGTGCCTGCCAGTGGGCTGACAATCGCGCGTTCTTGCCCAAGTAATTTGTTAAGCGTGCTGCTCTTGCCAACGTTAGGCCGCCCGATAATTGCAATCTTGAGGACATCATCGTTTTCTTCTTCATAGCCGGGATCAAACCCCTCGAAGCCGGCGACCACCCCATCCAGTAAGTCTCCCACGCCATCGCCATGAATGGCACTGATCGGGTAGACTTCGCCCAGCCCTAGGCCGTAAAATTCGTAGGCGGCATCGTTCTGTGAATAGTGATCGGCTTTGTTGACGGCGACTAACACCGGGCGCTGGGAGCGACGCAGGATGGTTGCGATTTCCTGGTCTGCGCCGGTCATACCATGAGTGATGTCTACCAGCATGACGATCACATCGGCATCTTGGATGGCAAGCATGGCTTGGGCACGCATTTCTTTGATGAACTCGGCGCTGCCCTCCGCCAAGGGGGATGCATCGCGCACGCTACGCGGTTCATAGACTTCAATTCCGCCGGTATCGACAACATGGAACTGGTAGCCAACCCAGTCCGATTCAGATTGGATGCGGTCGCGGGTGGTGCCTGGAATATCATCGGTAACCGCCATTCGTTTACCAACGAGACGGTTAAAGAGGGTGCTTTTGCCTACATTTGGGCGGCCAACCAGGGCCACTACAGGTTTACGCGCCATGCTTGCTTTGTCCTATCACTCAGATTAATGTAACTGCTCAGAACGCTTGCAATACCCTATCTCTACCTGAGTCATCACAGATTAACTTGATCTTAAACGCCGAGGCGAATAAAAACAAGCATTACGGCGTTTGGGTGGGTGGTGTTATTGGTTGGAGTTGGACATCAACCGTACTGGGGATAACGGAGACGTTCTCGCTTTCGATTTGGGAGACGTTGACGGTAGCGACCAGAGGGAGTTGGTAGGTCCCGGCTTCGGCCTGGTTGCTGAGGTCTACGATCACGCGAATATCGGACATGGTGAGTTCGGTTAGGGCTAACTGGGGGCCACTGATGAGGACGGTGACTTCTTCCGGTGCGATGGTAGCGGTAAAGTCGTCGGATAAGCCTATAGGTTCGACGGAGGCCCCTTCAAATTGGCGGCTGGATTGGATCGGGTCGATACCGATTGAGACGGTGATACGCTGCCCGGTGATGGGGATGATGTCATCATTGGGTAATTCGACGGGTACCCGGATTTCAAAGTCATCGGTATAAGCGGAGAGGTCGATGGGGGCGGTGAGGATAGTACCGGGTAAATTCTGTAGCATGTCTGGCGGGCCAGTGACAAATATTTTCTCTGGGGTGTAGTTAAAATCGGCAGAGAGTGTATAGCCTGCGGGCGGTTCGCCTAGAATATTGGGGGTGACGCGCACCTCACGAACATCGCTACGGGGTTGTATTGGCACGGTCACGCTGACGACATCCGGCGATACTGTGAGGTTACCCACCGGATCGCCCTCATCATTAAGCAGTTGCGGGCGGATTTCTTGCTCGAAGGTTTCGCGGCGGTCGTTTAAATCGACCACAACTTGCGCCGTTTCGACACTTGATACCGCATCGGCGGGACCAGTAACCAACACCTGAGAGATATTTGAGGTGGGGGGTAGGGCTTCGACACTGGCGGGCACATCGCCGGCGGGTACGAGTTGCAACGGAACGAGGCGCTCTTGGCGCTGTTGCAGCTCAACGGTGATCTGGCTGGGGGAAATGGTGACGACAGAAGCCTGTCGCTGTTCGGCAATAGCGGCCTGGAGCGTGATCGTCTGTCGCCCGTAGCTGGTAATGTCTTGGAGGTCCGCAAAGACCTGAATATCATCCGGGGCGAGTTCTTCAAAGGTGGTTTCTGGGGCACGCACGACCACATAGGCGCGGCTGGTTGGGTTGTTGGTGATGATCACATCGTCACTGACCCGAATATCTATTGGGATGCGTTCGGAAACACCGCGCTGTGTGACCGGGTTAGAGGCCAAGCTCGCTGTTAGCCAGACAATCAAGGCCAGCATAAGCGCCACAGCCAACCAGATCAGGTTTTCGATCAGTTGTTTGCGGCGGGTGGGGGAACGCATCATGAGCTTTGGGCACCACGCAGGTTATCGACCAGGGAGATCAAACGCTGGCGGGTGTAGCTTAGCAGGTTGCGGTTAGTAGGATCGCCTGGCCCATAGAGGGCGATCAACAGGGTACGCAGCCGTGAAATATCCAGGCGAGAGATCATACGCCCACCGTTGGCAATAGAGATGCGCCCGGTTTCTTCGGAGACAACCACGCATACGGCATCACTCACTTCGGTCATGCCGAGCGCGGCCCGGTGGCGTAGGCCCTGTTTGCGTAAATTTCGGCTAGCGGAGAGGGGTAACACGGCTGCTGCCGCCGCGAGCTTGCCTTGCCGGTCGATAATAACGGCCCCATCGTGCAGTTCGGTTTTGGGCCAGAAGATTGTGAGGAGTAACCCGGCGGAGACATAGCCATCGACATAGACACCGGTACGGATATATTCTTCCAGGTTGCTATCCCGTTCAAGCACAATCAGCCCCCCATGACGGCGGTCGGAGAGGAGTTCGACAGCGTTACATATTTGGTCGATGACTTCGGTTGACACTTCATCGGAAGCCTGATCGCCAAACAAGACCCGGCCCCGGCCCAGGCGTTCTAGGGCGCGGCGAAGTTCTGGCTGGAAGATGACAGGGATCGCAACGGCTAACACTGTCAGGGAATTGCTGAGCAACCAGCCGAGCGCCTCTAGCTGAAAAATGCCAGAAACGCCTAACAATAGCACCAACACAGCCAGCGTCCCACGTAGTAGCGCGACGGCTTGTGTACCACGGAACAAAAAACTGGTGGCGAAGAACAAAATCGTCACCAATGCAATGTCGATAATATCTCTGGTGGTGACATTTCCGAGAACCCACAGCAATTCCACGACAATAATACCCTGTTCTGGTTAACAGCCTAATTTCTGCAAAGATTCTTTGTATTCGGCTACGTTTGGCGGGTTGAGTTTAACAATCTGCTGGATGGTAGCGCAAGCATCGTCCGTTAAGCCAGCATCTAGTTGTAGATGAGCCAGTTTTTCTAGCTGTTCAACGGCCTCATCGTAGCGTTTGAGTTGACGATATATTGCAGCTAAGCGAGAACGTAGGCCGCTATCATCGGGGTAGGTACGCACCAGTGATTGGAGTAACTTGAGGATATTTTTAACCTGTTTGCGTTTGGCATATAACCTGAGCAGGTCGTCTAATTGGTTAATACCTTCAATTTGGTTACCGGTCTGTAAGTTAATGTCGATCAGAGCGCGGCGGGCTTTTTCGTCTTGTGGGTCTAGGTTGATGATGCTTTCATAGACGCGCTGCGCCCGGCGGGTGTCCATTTTCAACTGATCAATATCTGCCAGGGCATGTTTGATGCGTAAGCGGGTGGACAAATCGGCCTCGACACGGTCGGCCAGGCGTTCGGCTTCGCTGTAGGTGCTGCGCCCTTCGTCTAGGTTTCCAAGTTGGCGGTAGGTGTTGGCGAGTTCGATGTATTGTTCGAGGGCTTCATCCCAGCGGCTTTCTTCTTCCAAGAGGCTGATCAGGTTGCGGCGCACGTCGAGGTCGAGGGGGGCCGTTTCTAGCACTTCAAACAGGATCGACGCGGCGCGTCCGTTTTCGCCACGAACACGGTAAGTTTTGGCGACGGTGTTATATTTGGTGATGGCTTGTCGCACGCGCCCTTCGTTCATCATGACTTCTGCCATACGCACATGAACAGGTAGATACGTTGGAGATTTTTCTAGCGCGTAGTGGGCTTCGTCTATTGCCAGGGTGTATAGCCCTTGCCGGATGTAACGGTCGATGAGTGTGACGGAATCGGTGACCCCCTCAGCGATGTCTTCGGAAAGAAATTCTAGGATGCGTGGACCGCCACCGTCGCGCTGGGCTTCCGCCATTTGGTGACGGGCATCTTGCAGGCGGCGTTCCCATTCGTTACCGCTTAGCAGGCGTTGTACCCGCCGGCAGACAGCCGCCAGGGTTTGGTCATTTTCGCCACGCTGGTTGAGCGCCTGTCGCACATCCTCATATATGCTACGGATCGTGGCCTGAGTATCAGTATCATCCGTATTTTGAAGCTCGCTCGTTTCTGCTGCTTGTGCCAGAAAACTCAACGCTTTTTTGTACTTATCCTGGTTAAAATAGGCTTGGCCCAAGGCATGATAGGCACCGGGTTTTAATCTCTCTTCGGTGGCGGCTTCGTTTAATGGGCCGATAGCCTCGCCGGGGCGTTCGTTGAGCAGCAACAAGGCTCCCAAGTTCATGCTCAGGGCGGGGTGGTGCATAGCCTTATTTGCTTCTTTGTAGGCGTTGATCGCTTCGTTGTGAAGCCCCTGCCGTTGCAGTTCCATTGCTTGTAGCGCCTCGACGCCACCAGTTTCAAACCCACCGGACATCATAATATTGGTGGCTAAGCTGGTTAGCGCGTCGTTCATCGCCTCTCCCATTGGGCCTAATGGGTCCGATTCTTTTGGGTCCGTTTCATCAAACAGCGTGCCGGTGTCTCCAAAATCTAATGTGGTATTGCCCGTGTCCGGCTTGGCGTCTTCGACGGGTTTAGGCGGTTGCATCTGTGAGCCAGACTCGATAGCCTGGAGCGCATTCAGGGCTTCTACGTTGCGGCGGTTAAGCGCCAGGGCGCGTTCGGCGGCGTCTTTGGCGCGGGCATTATCCCCGGAGGCGTTCAGGTTGTGGGCGACCATCAGGAAGTGATAGACGGCACGTTTTTTATCGCCTATTTTACGGTAGGCCTGGGCGAGCTTGGCATGGAGTGCGACTAACCCCGGTGTTAGCTCGGTGGCTTTTTCCCAGTTACCGATTGCTTTGTTAATATCGCGCTGCTTCAGGTAGACATCCGCCACGTTTGCGTACTGCCCGGCGGCTTCTCGTAGGCGTCCCATTCGTTCGAGGACATCGGCGCTTTTTTCGAGGGGGATCGGGTCTTCTGGGACGAGTTGGTTAGCCCGGTTATACACCTTGAGGGCTTCGTCTAATCGGTCGGCATTGAGCAGTGAAAAACCCAGGTTGAGATGGACTTCGGGATCATCTGGGAATTCTGCCAGGGCCCGCCCGTAGTGGTCGGACGCAGTTGCCCAGTCCTGGCTCCAGGCGGCTTCGTGGCCTGCATTCATTTGGGCTTGGTATGTTTCACGATCTCCAGGCATGGTTATCCCCTTAAACTGATTTAAGACATTAACTCGACCAGTATCGCTTTTTGAGCGTGCAAGCGGTTATGGGCCTGTTGAAAAATAACGGACCGTTCACCATCGGCGACGGCATCGGTGATTTCTTCACCGCGATGGGCGGGCAGGCAGTGCATAACGATTGCACCGGATTTAGCGTGTTGGAGTAGGGCTTCGTTGACTTGGTAGCCGTTAAAGTGACGGATTTTCTCGTCGCGATTGCCTTCTTGCCCCATGCTAACCCAGGTGTCGGTATAAATGACATCGGCCCCGGCGACGGCTTTGGTTGGGTCTGTGAACATTTCTATATTTACCGGATGTTCTGGGGCTTCGGTGGCGCGTTGCAAGGTTTCTTCCGGTAGGTTCATGCCCGGCGGGGTAGAGATAGCGAAGCTCGCGCCCAATTGTGCCGAGGCCATCAGCAGCGATGCGGCAACGTTATTGCCATCGCCCACATAAGCAATGCGCAGTCCTTCGACTTGGCCGTAATGTTCGTAGATGGTGAGCATATCCGCGAGGGCCTGGCAGGGGTGGAGGTCGTCGCTGAGGCCGTTGATGACCGGGACGCTAGCGGAAGCTGCCAGCAGTTCCAGGTGGTTATGACGGAACACCCGCGCCATAATCGCCTGCACATAGCCAGACATCACCCGTGCCACATCGGGGATGCTTTCGCGCTCGCCCAGCCCGATTTCTTGTGGGCCGAGCATGACCGCGTGCCCGCCGAGATGGTGCATTGCCACGTCGAATGAGACGCGGGTTCGCAAAGACGGTTTCTGGAAGATCATCCCCAGGGTTTGCCCGGCTAATACCGGGTCGTTACCGCCGTTTTGCCATTCGGTTTTTAGGTTTACGGCGAGTTGAATCAGATCGATAATTTCTTTTGAAGACCAGTCCGCTAAATCAAGAAAATGACGCATTGTTGTCCTTAAATATTCAAACGCAGGATTGCGCAGCCAACCACTAAAAAATTAGAACTACGCTGTATGCAACAGCGTAGCCGATTACTTGGCATTATAGCACAGAAGCCCGGAAATCACATTCACGGGAGCGCGATAGCTCGGCCGGGTTGAAACCGGCTGCCACAACAAAACGGGTCCTGTTGGGACACAAAACGTCGCCGTGACGAACGTCCTGTAGAGATAGGTCCACCTAATAGCCGGGCGTCTTTATCTTTTGCGTGCGCTTATCCTGCGTCTGTGTTGTAGGGGGATAAGTCACGCCAGTTCGGGCCGACCTCGGCTTCGGCTTGTAGTGGTGGGATCAGGTCGTAGGCGTCTTGCATCAGCTGGACGGTGAGGTTCATCGTTTCGTCCAGTTCATCCTCTGGCACTTCTAACACGAGTTCGTCGTGAACTTGTAGCGTGATGAATCCGTTCAGGTTGTGTTGTTGCAAGGCGTGGTGGACATTGTGCATGGCGATCTTCATGATGTCGGCGGCGGTCCCCTGGATGGGCATATTGATAGCTTCACGTTCGGCGCGAGATAGATCGTTTTGTCGCATGTTACGGACATCGCCAAAATAACGGCGGCGGCCTAGCAGTGTTTCGACGTAGCCATGTTCGTACAGATGGGCTTTTGTGTTTTCGATATATTGTTCGACGTTGGGGAGGCGCTCGAAGTAGGTTTTGATGAACGAATCGGATTCGGCGTAGGTCAGGTCGCTATCGCGGGCAAGCCGATAAGCGCCCATTCCGTATAACAGGCCGAAGTTCACACGCTTGGCAAAGCTGCGTTGGTTGTAGGTGACCTGCTCAATGGGGATGTCGTAGACGACGGCAGCCGTGGCAGCGTGAATATCCTGATTATCGGCAAAGGCGGCTTTTAGATAGGGGTCATCGGCAATATGGGCCATGATGCGCAGTTCGACCTGGCTGTAGTCTACGGCGAGCATCACATGCCCATCGGGGACGATGAACGCCCGCCGCACCTCGCGCCCGATCTCGGTACGCACGGGGATATTTTGCAGGTTCGGGCTGCTGCTGCTCAAGCGCCCGGTGGTGGTGCCGGTTTGGTTAAAGTTGGTGTGTAGCCGCCCGGTAGCCGGGTTGACCATCGCCGGCAGCGCATCGACATAGGTCCCTTTTAGCTTGTTGAGTTCGCGGTGTTCGAGAATCTTTTCGAGAATGGGGTGCCCGGTATCCTCATAGAGTTTTTCCAGCACATCGGCGGCAGTGGAGTAGCCGTGGGTGGTCTTGCGGATGCCGGTTCGGGAGAGGCCCAGCTTACCCCAAAGCACATCATTAAGCTGTTTGGGGCTGTTGATGTTGAACTCGCCGTAGCCCCCACTGAGGCCGTAAATCTCTTGTTCGATATTGGCGAGTTGGCCCTCTAGCGAACGGCTCATCGTTTGCAGGTGGTCGGTATCGAGCAGCACGCCGGCCCGTTCGACGGCTGCGATGACGGGAACAAGTGGCAGTTCAATCGTTTCAAAGATTTGTTTTGCGCCGGGGTTCTGTTGGAGCATCTGTTTGAGGGGGCCGACTAAGCGCCAGGTTATGGCGGCATCTTGGGCGGCATAGGGGGCGGCCTGGCTAACCGGGACGGCGGCCATTGTGATCTGTTTTTTGCCTTTACCGATTAGCTTTTCGATGTCTTGCATGATCACGCTGCCGGCATCGAGCAACCCGCCATTCATGACCAGGTTAGCGAGCGATAGGTTAGTGCTGGCGCTATCGCGCACCCATTCCGCGATCATGGTATCGAAACCGATAGGCGTTACATCTAGCCCATAACGGCGCAGCACCACCAGGTCGTAAGAGGCATTATGCGCGGCTTTAGGAATATCCGGGTGGGTTAGCGACGGGCGCAACGCTTCGATGACGGTTTCGATAGGGAGTTGATCGGCGATGTCGTCTATATGCCCTAATGGGATGTAATAGCCGTTCTCGCCATCGACCGAGAGCGAGATACCGACCAGATCGGCCTGTACCGGGTCGGTGCTGGTGGTTTCGGTGTCAAAGGCGATCAGTGTAGCGGATGCCAACTGCTTCACTAGCGCGGATAGGCTATCCTCGGTGCGGATCACATGATCGTTTACCAGGGCGGCGGCGGTGATCGGGGCGGCAAAGTCCATCGACGGGTCGAACTCGCCGGCCTCAACATCAATCTCGGTAAATACGCCGACGGGGGCGGCGGTCTCATCGGTTTGGGCGTCGTATTCGTGTAGGCGTTCGATCAGGCTATTGAAGCCGAGGGATTCAAATAACGGCAGGGCATCCTGGGTGTTAAAGTCGTTGGTAACGCAATCTGGCAGATGAAGCGGCAAGGGCAGATCGGTTTGTATCGCGGCAAGTTGGTAGCTAATCCAGGCTTGTTCGCGGTCTTTTTCTAGTTTTTTGCGCCAACTCGCCTTGATGTTGCCCAGGTTGGCGTAGATGGCGGGGAGGGAGTGGTATTCTTGTAGCAGTTTGGTAGCGGTTTTTGCGCCCACCCCGGCCACGCCGGGTATGTTGTCGGAGGTATCGCCCTGGAGTGCTTTTAGATCAACTAGCTGCGGGGGTTCGAGTTCGTATTTCTCGAAGAAAGCGTCGCGGTCGTAGAGTTTGGATGGGGCGTAGGGCCGCACGAGAAACACATCGGTGTTTTCTGTGATGAGTTGGAGCAGGTCGCCATCCCCGGTGACGATGCGTGAGTGAATATCGACGGCTTCTGCCTCACGGACGAGTGTCCCGATCACGTCATCGGCCTCGAACCCGTTTATTTGTAGTGCGGGGACGTTCAGAGCGTTTAGCACTTCATAGATCACGTCGATCTGGGGGATGAAATCCTCTGGGGTGGGGTCACGGTGGGCTTTATATGCCGGGTAGATTTCTTCGCGCCCACTGAAGCCCTCATCGAAGGCAACGGCGACATAATTTGGTTTATCCTTGAGCATGATATCCATGATCTGACGGGTGAAGCCGTAGATCGCCCCGGTGGGCCGCCCGTCGGGGGCGGTTAACCCCTGTTTTTGGGTGCCGTAGTAGTGGCGATAGGCCATAGAATAGGCGTCAACGATCACAAAAAGCGGTTTACTGGGCATAAGCCATCAACTTTCAATCAAAAAGAACGTTTGTGCTGGATTTTATCACAGATTACATGCGGTAGAAATTGATATATTGTTGGATTTCCTGGACGTTCAGGTCGCGGCCTGGGGAAAGCACGAAATAGCTTTCGGCCCATAGGGTTTGGGGTTGAAGGGCGGCATTTTGCTTGTGCGCGATTTTAGCAGAACGTGTCTGAAGATCGCGGATGAGTTCTTGTGGCGGGCGGTCGCCTGGTACGCCGGCATAGAGATATACGTAGTCCTCTTCGACATCGAGCGCGTTGACCTGCCAGCCCTGTTCGATGAGTTGGACACGTAAGCCGGCATTGATCGCTTCGGCGGTGGGGTACGCCAGCGAGCTAGACGGATCGCGTAGTAGCCATACAAAAGCATAGTCGATGCGCGGCGTATCGGTGGCATCCGACTGCCCTTCCAGGCGCAAGCCGCCGCGTGTGGGTTTGGTGCGGGCGGAGGGGGATACTTCGGGTTCGGGGGGGGCGGCGGGTTTGGGGTCGGTTGGTGGTGGGGGGTGCTGTTCGGGGACTTGCCGCAGAGCTTCGGCAATGCGGCGGCCCTGTTGACGGATGTCACGGAGGGCGGTTGTCCCGGCAAAGACCATCGAAAGCACAAAATCATCGTGTGTGCGGCGGGAATAGACCATATAGTCGGTACCGGTGCTAGAGAGCGTCACGTAGCGGATACGGGCTTGCTGTTGCCCGACAGATTCCCAACCGTTGATAATCACAGACATAAATTCTGCGATATCTGTATCCGAAAAGGTGCCTTCGTAAGCGACAAATTCATCGGCGCGGGTGAGCAAGGTCGCCTCGGCGGTCGATTCTAGTGAGGCCTGCGTGAGGCTAACCGCCATTTGTGTGATCTGCGGGTCGTCTTGTTGCAGCGGGTTCGTATCTGGATACCAGCGCAGGTCTTGCGGATCATCGTCGTGCTGTGGGGCGGGTTCGGCGGTGGTGGGGGGGGCGTCCGTAGC
>DAOTUA010000214.1:0-10167 GCA_034437355.1 Anaerolineae bacterium
GAGGAAGCCACGGTCGAGGCGACGGAGGAAGCCACGGTCGAGGCGACGGAGGAAGCCACGGTCGAGGCGACGGAGGAGGCGACGGAGGAAGCCACGGTCGAGGCGACGGAGGAAGCCACAGTCGAGGCAACGGAGGAGGCCACCGCCGAAGCGACCGAGGCGGCGACTCCCCCGGCGGGACCCAGCTATGTGATCCAGCCGGGAGATACGCTGTATCGCATCGCGACGCGGTACGGACTGACGGTGACGCAGTTGGCGGCTTATAACAATATCGTGAATCCGTCGTTGATCTACTGGGGGCAGACGTTGGAAATCCCGGAGGCGGATGAGGCGACCGGCGGCCCATCACCGGAACCAACGGAGGCGACGGTGATTGCGCCAACGGAAGAAGCAACCGAGGAAATGACGGAAGAACCGGAAGACGACGCAACCGAGACAACGATCTATACGGTGCAGACTGGGGATAATTTGTATCGTATTTCGTTACGGTATGGAACGACCATTGAGCGTTTGATTGAGTTGAATGATATTCAGAATGCGAATTTGATCTTTGCGGGGCAGGCGTTGGTGGTCCCGGCAACGTAGCGGGGCGGGAGGGCAAAGCGACCCTCCCCTACTCCCCTACGGTGGTACGTTGGGGGTTATTCTATTAACCGTACAAATTTACGTTTCCCAACCTGTAACACGACGGGGAGCATATCCCGTGTGATGACTGCGCCGTTATCCGTCACAGAGACGGAATCCAACTGAATCCCGCCTTGTGCGATCAGGTTTTTGGCTTCTTTGCCGCTGTTGACCATATCCAAACGGCGTAAGACTTGTAACACACGCTCTTCATCACCCTGAAGTTGGGCTTCTGGAATATCATCGGGGATGCCATCGCCGCTATCACTACGGTAAACGTCATCCCATCGTTTTTGGGCGGTTTGTGCGGCGGTGGGGCTGTGAAAGATGGAGACGATCTCGCGTGCGAGGCGCATCTTGGCTTCATTTGGATGTAGCTCGCCAGACGCAAGCTGATCGTCTAACGTTTGTAGCTGGTCCGGGAGCCAACCGAGAATGAGTTTGTGATAGATCGGCATGGCGGCATCGGGTACGCTCATGACCTTGCCGTACATATCCCAGGGTTCGGAAAGTAACGGGATATGATTGCCGGTGCTTTTGCTCATCTTGGCGCTGCCATCGGTGCCGGGTAAGCTCTCGCCCATGATGATGGCGACCTGTGGCTTTTGCCCTAAACGCTGTTGAAGCTGCCGGCCTGCGACCAGAATATTAAAGAGTTGGTCTTGCCCGCCGACCTGTACGTCTGCTTCTTGGGCGACGGCATCGTAGGCCTGCATGAGCGCATAGAAAAACTCGTGTAGGTAGATCGGTTGTCCTTCATCAACGCGCTTGGCGAAGTTCTCGCGGGTTAGGAACTGCTGGACGGTAAATTGGCTGCCCATTTCGATGATGTCTTTGAAGTTCAAGGGCGATAACCACTCGTCATTGCGTCGGACGCGGGTTTTGTCCTGGTCGAGTATCTTAAAAGCCTGTTCTGCATAGGTTTGTGCGTTGTGATCGACTTGTTCGGCGGTGAGTTGGTCGCGTGCCTTTTCTTTGTCGGATGGGTCACCGATTAGGCTTGTGAATGTGCCCACCAAAAATGTGACATCGTGGCCAAAGTCTTGGAACTGACGCAGCTTACGCATGGTGATGGTGTGGCCCAGGTGTAGGTCTGAGGTGCGCGGGTCGTAGCCACAGTAGACGCGCAACGGGCGTCCGGTTTCAGCCGCGTCTTCTAGGCGTTTTCGTAACGCCTTGCCCATATTCGCTTTGGTTTCTGGGTCGCCGTAGGCCGTCCCAGACATTAACACCTCAACCTGCTCGTCAATGGTGGTCATGCCGCCTCCTTCTGTCTGTGCCTGCTGTTTATGCTTGAAATGCGTGCCGGGTTAACAGGCGCTTGTGCGTAAGATAAGTTGGACAGGAGTATAACACACCGTGCTTCCCTTGTTCAGCCTGCAACCCGGAACTATAATCAATCGTATGATGGCAAATTATACGCCTGATGTGAAATAGTGGATTTCTTCTTATCTTTATGTTTTCCTCTTCTTTCTTTCCAGAAAGAAAGAAGCAAAGACAGTGATGAAGGGGCTATTTTCAGTCAAGTGGTGGGGTGTGGGGTGAAACCTCACCAAACCTTACGCAGTTTGAATTTCACATAGAACGTACTGTATAATCCGTGGGAAGGACGCACCAACGACCATGAAAAAAATGACCAGCGCCGAAGTGCGATCAGCATTTCTAGATTATTTTGAGGAAATGGGCCATCAGCAAGTGCGCTCTTCTTCACTCGTCCCGGCAAACGACCCGACACTGTTGTTTGCAAACGCCGGGATGGTTCAGTTTAAGGATGTGTTTCTCGGCACGGATCAACGCACGTATAACCGTGCGACGACCTCTCAGAAGTGTATGCGTGTTAGTGGCAAGCACAATGACCTGGAGAACGTTGGGCCGTCGCCGCGCCATCACACCTTTTTTGAGATGTTGGGTAACTTTAGCTTTGGCGATTACTTCAAACGGGATGCGATCCGCTACGCTTATACGCTGCTGACGGAAGTCTATCAACTGCCGACCGACCGATTGGTTTACACGGTGTACGAGGATGACGACGAGGCGTATAAAATTTGGACGGAGGACATCGGTGTGGACCCAGCTCGTGTCGCTAAGATGGGGCCGGGTACGAATTTCTGGCAGATGGCGGATACTGGCCCGTGTGGGCCGACTAGCGAAATCCATTGGGATAAAGAACCTGACGGGCGCGTTGACGACATCATCCCGATGCTGCGCGAGGAGGACGACCGCTTTCTGGAAATCTGGAATTTGGTATTTATGCAGTACAACCGCACGCAACCGGACCCGGATAATTCAGGTCAGTTTGATACGCCGTTGCCCGCGCCGGGGGTCGATACGGGGATGGGCCTGGAGCGTATCACGAGTATCTTACAACATGCGGATGCGAACTACGAAACCGATCTGTTTACGCCTATTATCGAAAAAACGCAGGCGCTTACCGGGCATACCGACGAACAACGCGACGCGAATATTGTTCCGTATCGGGTGATTGCGGATCATATCCGGGCGGCGGTCTTTTTGATTGGCGATGGTGTGTTGCCGGGGCCAAAAGGCCGCGATTCGGTGTGTCGGCTTGTGATCCGGCGGGCGGCTCGCTTCGGTACGAAAATCGGTTTCGATGGCCCGTTCTTGGCAGAAGTTGCGGATGCGGTGATCGCCATTATGGGCGGGCATTATACTGACCTGATCGAAAAGGCCGACCAGATCAAAAAGGCGATCACCAAGGAAGAAGAATTGTTTGGGCGCACGCTAGAACGGGGCCTGGCGCAACTCGATGAACAGCTGAAGGCGCTGCGTGATGCGGGGCAAACGGAACTTTCCGGTAAGGATGCTTTCTTCTTGAAGGCCACGCTGGGATTACCGATCCAGGTCACGAAGGATATTGCCGAAGAACGGGGTTTCCGGGTAGATATGGCGGGGTACGAGGCGGCGGAAGAACAACACGCGCTTGATAGTGGTGCTGGCGAAGCGATGGGCACGATTGCTTCGGTTGAGGTTTACGCCGAGCGCCTGCAAGCCCTTAAGCAAGACGACATCTTGCCTGTGACGGGGGTAGATTATCAGCCCTACGGCCCGATCATCTTATATACCAACCTGGTTGATCTGCTGCAAAACGGGCAACCTGTTAAATCCGTGATTGTGGGGGATAACGTTGAGGTTATCCTGCGTGCGACGCCCTTCTATGTTGAATCCGGTGGGCAGGTGAGCGATACGGGGATGATTGAGGGCGAGGGGTGGGCGGTGCAGGTGGGGGGTATGAGCCAGCCCGTGAACGGGTTGATCGTTCATCATGGCGAAGTGGTGGAAGGGTCGCCACAGGTCGGGGCGAAGGCGACAGCTAAGGTCGATTACAATCGGCGCAAAGCGATCACCCGTAACCACACTGGCACCCACTTATTACATGCGGCGTTGCGTAACCAACTTGGGGCGCATGTGGAACAGCGCGGTTCGCTGGTCGCGCCGGGTCGCCTGCGGTTCGACTTCGTTCACGATGAGCGGGTGACTGTACAACAAATTCGGGAGATCGAAAACGAAGTAAATACGGTTATTTTCGATAACCAGACGGTTTCGGCGGAAGTGAAAGCGTATAAGCAGGCGGTCGGAGAGGGGGCGATGGCGTTGTTTGGGGAGAAATACGGCGATGAAGTCCGTACCATTGTTATTGGTAATGATGGCGACATCTACAGTTACGAGCTATGCGGCGGCGTGCATGTGCGCACTACGGCTGAGATCGGTTCGCTGATCGTGGTGAGTGAGGGCAGTAGCAGCGCCGGCGTGCGTCGGATAGAGGCGCTGACGGGCGAGGCGGCTATCGAGTATATGCAGCAGCAGCAAGCGACCTTACGCCAGCTTGCCGATAGCCTGAATACGACGCCGGATCAGTTACGACAACGGGCGGAGAGCCTGAATAGCGAGCTAGACGCCACGCGGCGCGAGCTTGAGGCGACCCGGCGCGAGCTTGCGCGGTTGCGCTTCAATGAAGCGGTCGAAAACCTGGAGGATTACGGCGGTGTTCCTGGGTTGGTAACACAGCTTGAGGGCATTCCGATGAACATGATGCGCGAAATGGCAGACTGGTTCCGCAGTCGTGTTGCGTCTGGGGTGGTGGTTCTGGGTAGCGTTGTGGACGATAAGCCGCAACTGTTGGTTGCCGTGAGCGATGATCTGACGGATAAGGGGTTGCACGCTGGGAACATCATCCGTGAGCTTGCCGGGCGTGTGGGTGGCGGTGGCGGTGGGCGGCCTACGATGGCGCAGGCCGGCGGCAAGGATGCGGACAAGTTGCCGGATGCGC
This sequence comes from Anaerolineae bacterium, assembly GCA_034437355.1. Classification (GTDB taxonomy): domain Bacteria; phylum Chloroflexota; class Anaerolineae; order Aggregatilineales; family Phototrophicaceae; genus DAOTTY01. Next base: position 4,913 of record DAOTUA010000214.1, read on the forward strand.
TTGATTATGCTCGGACGCTTATCTCTGAGAGCTATAAGGGCTAGCGTATGAGCGACCGCCCACATTTGATGCAGCTTGAACCGAACGAGGACGTTACTTCTGTTCGGGATCGGTTGTCGTTTATCCGTGGGGAACGGGTGTTGTTGGTGTGGCCGGAACAAGCTAGCGTGCTACGGCGTAAGCTAGACTTGGTGCTTGTGCAGCGGGAGGCGATGCGGCGTGCTATCCGGTTGGCGCTGGTGACGCATGATCCCCAGGTGATCGAACACGCTGCCGAACTCAATATTAGTACGTTTGGCACGATTGGCGAAAGTGAGCGTAAACGGTGGAAACGGGGCCGGAGCAAAGTTTTTAGCAATCGGTATATGCGGCCCGAACAAGCCGACTTACCGGAGGACATCCAGCAGATCGCTAGCCGTATCCAGCCGGATAAGACCAATACGCTGTTGGAGTTGATCACCCGTGCAACGATTGGGTTGGGTCTGGTGGTGGTGCTGGTGGCGTTGCTTTATGTGGTTGTCCCGGCTGCCCGTGTGACGCTCACACCGGCCCGAACGAGTGAAACGGTGACTGTTCCGATTACGGCGGTGCTTGGCGCAGGCGACATCGACATTGAGAACCGGATCATCCCGCTGCGCCGGCTGCGGGTTGAGATCGTGCAAAACGGGACGATTGAGACGACCGGGACGCTTTCGCTGGCAGATACTCGGGCCGCCGGGACGGTTGTTTTGATCAACCAGACGAGTGCTGCTGTTGATGTCCCGCCGGGGACGGTGGTTAGTACCAGCGCGGGCGCGCCGATTCAATTTCGTACAACGGAAGCGCTTACGGTCCCGGCGGGTGAAGGTGAACAGGGGGAGGTGCCGATTGAGGCGCTGCAAGATTACGCCGGGACGGTCGGTAATGTGGATGTTGGCCTGGTTAATACGGTTGTCGGACCGCTTGCCGAAGTTATCGAGGTTCGTAACACGACGCCAACCCAGGGCGGCAGTAGCCAGACGGTTAGGGCGGTGCGGCAGCAAGATCATGATCGGTTAGAAGCGACCGTGCGCCAGCAAATCCAGGCGGAAGCGTTCAACGAGATGCAGCCGTTGCTCAACGATACGCAATTTATTATTTTGGAGACGCTTACGATTACGGATGAACGGGACGACTGGAAAACTTTTAGCGCCCCGGTCGGTATTGCGAGTGATACGCTTTCGCTTAGTATGCGGGCGATTGTTGAGGCGGCTGCGGTCGATGAACAATACGGACGGCAGATCGTGTTTGCGAACCTGAGCCGGTTGGTCCCACGGGGGCGGATGATTCAGACGGATTCGATTTTGTATACACGGGGGACGATTATTGAGCGTACACCAGACGGGAACGTGGTATTTGATATGTCCGCGAGTGCGACTGTGTTAGAACCGGTTAATCCGCAGGCGATCCAACAGGCGTTGACCAACCGCACGCCACAGCAGGCGCTCAGTTACTTGCTGACGGAGATCGACCTTGCGCCGGGAACCGTCCCCGAAATTAACCTGACGCCGGGTTGGATGCGCCGGATGCCGATCTTGCCGTATCGTATTGACATAGAAATCGGGGAGGCGGCGTTATGATCGGTAAATTAATGGGTATCGATCATGGGTTGGCGCGGATTGGGGTTGCCGTTAGCGATCCGTTGGGGATTACGGCGCGTGAACTGGCTATCGTTATCAACACGACGGACGCCGCCGTTTTTGACGAACTACGCCAACTCGCCCAGGCAAATAACGTGGTGGGGTTGGTGGTCGGATACCCTAGCAATGCGGGCGGTAGCTCAGAACAAGCCGATGTGGTCGGGGTGTGGGCGGCGGCGTTGAAAGCTCATGTCGGCTTACCGCTACGGTTGTGGGATGAACAGCTTTCGTCGGCGGATGCACGCGAGATTGCCCGCCAACAGAAACGTGATCCGCGTGCCCCGGTGGATGATCTGGCGGCGCGTGTGATTTTGCAAAGTTACATCAATGCGCTGGCGGACGGCCTGGCCCAACCCCCACAACTTTAGTGTTTTGGTAATTACTCAGGTAGCGATACAATATCGTGGGGTTTCACCCCACACCCCACCATTTTTTACAAAAAGTGGACAAAAACTTTCATAGGTTGTCATCCAAGATGGTAACTGATTTGATAGCGAAAAAGAAAGCGACAGCATGAAAATTTTGCTTGTTGATGACTCTGAAGAAAATTTGGAACTGCTCAAGCTGATCATCAAACCGCCGGAGTACGAGGTTTTTACTGCGCACGATGTGCAGAGTGGGTTTGAGGTGATGCAGCGTGAAGGGTGTCAGATTGCTATTATCGACTGGATGATGCCGGAAGCGCCAGGGATCGAACTGGTTCGCAAAATCCGCGATCACATGAGCGAGCCTTACGTGTATATTATGATTGTCACGGCAAAAGAAGGTAGTGAGGCGCTGATTGAAGGGTTGGAATCGGGGGCGGACGATTACCTGAACCGCCCTTTCTTGCCGCGTGAACTTTATGCCCGCGTGAATATTGGCGCTCGCATCGTGCAGATGCAGAAAGAACTACGTGAGGCTCGCAACGCGATAGAGCGCGTCAAGCAGGAATGGGAGGCGACCGCCGACGGTATTGTTCAACTCATCTGTTTGTTAGACCGTGATGGGCGCGTGCTTCGGGCCAACCGCACCGCCGAAAATTGGGGGTTGGCGTGGATGAAGGATGTCCATGGACAATATCTGCATGATCTGCTGCGCAGCGTGTATCCCGATTTTGCCGATCAATTTCAGCAGCAATGGGGTGATATTCAGGTGCGGATTGCGGATGGTTACGAATATGAGTTTGTGGCGGACGATTTCAAGTTTGGGCATCATTTCCAGGTTCATCTGGAACCGATTGAGCGTCAACGCCAGTATATGGGGGCGGCCGATAGTTTCGCCGCCGTTAGCATTACGGACATTACCGAGCGTCGTAACCTGGAATTTGCACTCAAAGACGAACATGACAAGAGCGAGCGTATCTTGCGCAACATCTTACCGCGCCCGATTGCGGATCGGCTGAAGGGTACTGAAAACGTGATTGCGGATGAGGTGGAAAGTGCGACGGTTTTGTTTGCGGATATTGTCGGTTTTACGAACTTTGCCTCGTTGGTCTCCGCGCAGCGGGTAGTGGAGGTGTTGAACGATCTTTTTTCTCGGTTCGATGCGATTACCGATCTGCACGCGGTCGAAAAGATCAAAACGATTGGGGATGGCTACATGGCAGCCAGTGGGGTTCCTATCGCTAACGAGAAACACGCCGAAGCGGTGGTTCAGGTGGGTTTGGATATGCTCAAAATTGTGCAGGACTTCAACCAGAAAAATAACTTGAGCCTGGGTGTACGAATCGGTATTCACTCTGGGGCGGTTATCGCGGGTGTCATCGGGCAGCGTAAATACGCTTATGATCTATGGGGCGACACGGTGAACATCGCTAACCGCCTGGAATCGACCGGGCGGAGCGATCATATTCAGATTTCGCAGGCAACCGCCGACCAGCTGCCGGATTGTTTTGAACTGGAAAAGCGCGATCCGGTTGAGATCAAAGGCCGGGGGCAAATGCAGACCTATTTTGTTAAGTCTGGGTGTATGGGCTGATGCTCACACTCGGTATCTGGCGCACTAGGGCGGCAGTCGTACCACAGTTTGCCCTTAGCGGTATTACAAGCGCGGCATAACAACTGTAAATTGGATAGTTCGGAAAGCCCACCCTTGGCAACTGGCAAGACATGATCCAATGCTGGCTCGGTTTGTGTGCCGCAGTGCTGGCAGTGTTCCCCAAACTGTTCGACCAGGGCCGCATACCAAACCTTACGTTGGCGGCCCATGATTGCGCGTTCGCGTTGTTTGACCTGGGGCGGCACACCGCGTTTGTAGGGCGTGGGCATCCATACGGGGCGATAGGCGACCCCGGCGCGTGCCAGGAAACGGCGCAAGCGGCTATCTGGCTTGGCGCACTGGCACCGATGCGCTACCCGTCCACAGTAAGCGCAATAACGCTTGATTTTATCGCTCATGCTTGTAGGTGGCCGCGCACAAGGTCTTGGAACACATGCGGGCGCTCTAAATGGGTTGTGTGCCCGGCCTGTGGTATGACTGAATGGTTTACATCGGGTAAGGTGGTCGCCATTTTTCGGTTGATCATCATGAACTTGGGGTCGGTCTCGCCGGTGATCAATAGAGTGGGCGGCTGTAGTTCATCCAAGCGGCCCCACAGTGACGGCTGAACCCCGGTGCCCATCCCGCGCAAGCTAGCTGCCAGGCCAGTTGCTCGGTTTTGTAGGCGCTGTTGCTGTAAGCGATCTCGTACATCTTGCGGTAGGGCCTGTTGGGTTGCAAACAATGGAATCGAGGCCCAGTATGCGACAAAGGCGGGGATACCTTCTGTTTCGATCCGGTTGGCAAGTTGATCATCGCGTTCTCGTCGGGTAGCGCGTTCATTGGGGGTGGCTAACCCTGGGGAGGCGCTCTCTAGTATCAAGCGGGAGACCCGGCCCGGATGGTGCAGCGCGGTATACAGGGCCAGCCGCCCGCCCATCGAATAGCCTAGCAGATCGAACTGATCGGCTCCGAGCGCGGTTGTTAAGTCGATCAGATCGGCAGCAGCGCGATCCATCGCGTAGCGGGCCGGGTCTGCTGGGGCGTCGGTGCCGCCATGCCCGATCAAGTCCGGCATGATCAACATGCGATCATCGGCTAAGGTTTTGGCGTTGGCATGGGTCCAGTTGTCGCTTGCCCCGGTGAACCCGTGTAGCATCACTAGCGGGGGGCCTGTCCCGGCTACGCGCACCCGGTAGCGCAACCCGTTTATTTGTAAAAATTGCTCATTGGCGTTCATCAGTGCGACCTTTTCTACTGTGCAACGCTATTCTAAACCAATCACCGCCCAATCTGCTACCGCGACGCGCACCACCGCGCCGATAGCCGGTACGCTTAGCGGCCCAGCCGCGACTTCAAACACAAGTTGATAATCGTTGGTCGTTGCGACCGTCAGCCGATAGCGCCCCCCCAGGAAAGTTGCATCGACCAGCCGCAACGCCCGCTTCGCGCTGACCGTCGACCCCGACAACGCCGAGCTGGCGGCGCGCGCGCGCAAGATCGAGGAGGCTCCTCGGGCGTGTCCCGGGTCACCCGTTCGATGCTCCGGGTGAGCCTCTGGTCCATGGGGACGAGGAAGCCTTTCTGAAAGAGCTCCGAAAAGCGGGTCTTCAGCCCGTCCACCACCTCGATGCTGTG
>DAOTUA010000215.1:0-22793 GCA_034437355.1 Anaerolineae bacterium
CGGCAAAAATGTGATAACCGATACAATCATGTAGCCGATGCGATAAAATCCGTAATGGGCACGCTCCCCGATGTGCGCCCGAACCCACGCTTTCACGGGTAAGCGGGCTAAGATACTATGTATAATTGAGAAAAAAAGCATTGCACCGATCATTAGCCAAGTAGCCATTTTATTTCTCACTTTCGAAAGGACTGTATTCATGCGAGCCGTAGATATTATTGCAGCAAAACGGGACGGTTTGCCACTCACAAAAGAACAGATCGACTGGTTCATAGCCAATTACACCGCCGATAATCTGCCAGATTACCAGGCCGCCGCCTTTTTAATGACGATCTACTTACGGGGGATGAACCGCGAAGAGACCGTCAACCTGACGATGGCACTGGTAAACTCTGGCGACCAACTCGATCTATCCGACATTACCGACTACGCGGTCGATAAGCACTCGTCCGGTGGGGTGGGGGATAAAACGTCGCTGGTGGTGTTGCCGTTGGTGGCAGCGATGGGGGTCCCGGTAGCGAAAATGAGTGGGCGTGGGCTGGGGTTTACGGGCGGCACACTGGATAAAATGGAGTCGATACGCGGCTATAATGTCCACCTGACGCCGGAACAGTTCCGCAAGCAAGCACACCGGATCGGGTTGGTGCTGGCCGGGCAAACCGGGGATTTAGCCCCGGCAGACGGTAAGCTGTACGCGCTGCGGGATGTCACGGCGACAGTTAGCAGTTTACCATTGATCGCCAGCAGTATCATGAGCAAAAAGATAGCATCGGGGGCAAATGGGATCGTATTGGATGTAAAAGTGGGCGAGGGGGCTTTCATGCGGGAGTTGGATAACGCCCGTGAACTGGCGCGAATCATGGTGGGGATTGGGTCGGATGTGGGGCGGGATGTGGTGGCGATTGTGAGCGACATGAACCAACCACTGGGGGATGCGGTTGGTAATGCGTTGGAGCTAGAGGAGGCGCTAGAGACGCTCAATGGGGAAGGGCCGGGGGCGTTCCGTGCCCATTGTTTGGAAGTGGCCAAGCAGATGATCATGCTGGCTGGGCGCGGCACAAAATGGAACGATGCCGACGCGGTAGAGGCGGAACTGGCGGATTTATTAGACAGTGGCCGGGCCTTTCTCAAGTTCCGGGATATGGTGCTGGCACAAGATGGGGACGTGACGATGATTGACGACCCAGCGTTGTTGCCACAGGCCCCGGTAACGCATGTGTTAAAGGCGGACCGCGACGGGTATATATCGCGGTTGTCTGCCGATCAGATCGGGATCGCGGCGATGCAGCTGGGGGCCGGGCGAGAAACGAAGGAGGCCCCGATTAATCATGCGGTTGGGCTAAGAATGCACGTCCAGGTGGGGGATAGCGTGACAAATGCAACGCCGTTGATCACGGTGTATGCCAATACCATGGAGCAAGTGCCGGGGTGCCTCAAGGCGTTGCGACCTGCGATAGAGTACAGCGACGATCCGGTGGAGCCGTTGCCGTTGCATTACGATGTGATTCGGGCGGAGGCCAAGCCACGCTAATCTATGTGGACGAGCGTTTCGCCGTCCCATTGATAATTATATTGATCGCGATACAAAACGGACTCCCCCGTTACCGGGGCGTCTGCCAACACGGACGCGATGGCCTGATAAGTTTGGTAGGCGATGGGCAAGGGGTCGGGGGCGAAAGGGTCGGCGGCGAGGTACCGACGCGCAAAAGCAGGTGGGACGGGCGGCGCTTGGCTGGTGATCACAACGGCGGCGGGGTCCGTGGCGAGGGCGGTAAAAACGGGGATGGCGCAAGCATCGTCACAGGTAGGCGGGGCAGGATCGCGTGTGAAGGCGGCGAGGTCGTCGGCCCATTGCCCGACCTGCCACACGGCGAGCCGGGCGGGTGGTGGGGCAGCATCTAAGGCGTTGGTCGCGGCGGGGCCTAGGATGATAACGGCGCGGATAGATGGGTCGGTATAGACACCGCGCAGCCGGTCGGCGGCGGTGGTGGGCGTGCCGCCATCATCGAGGGCGAGCAGGTCGGTGTGGATGTTACCAGCATCGGAAAGGGCGAGACGGGCGGCGTAAAGGGCCTGATAGCCGATCTCGCGTTGGCGGCCTTCAAACGGCGCAATCAGGGCGATGCGGGCCACGCTGGGGGTAGGGCGGCATCCGAACAAAGCCAACGTAGACAAGCACAGGCAAACGATCGGTAGTGTTATGGTAATGCGGTTGGCGTTTGGGGCAGGTTGGAACACAGCGTTAGTCCTTACTCGGTGCATCCATTTCGGAGATGCTGTTCGTAGGTTAAGGCGAACTCGTGATAGCCGCTGTCATCGCAGAAAGCCCGGAAGAACAGATAATCGGTGTCGGCGGGGTTAATGGCGGCGGTAATGGCAGCAATACCGGGGTTGGCGATTGGCCCAGGCGGTAACCCGGTATAGAGATAGGTATTATAGGGGGATTCGACGCCGATATAGTCCGAGCGTGTGATCTGCGCCCACCATGACCCGCGTGAGTTGCCGAGGGCGTATTGAACGGTGGGGTCGGCGTCTAGCTTCATGCCGATCTCAAGCCGGTTACGGTAGACGCTGATGATCTGTGGGTGTTCGCTAGCGTGGACGGCTTCACGCTCCGAGATGGAGGCGAGGATAACGACATCATACAGCGTGAGGCCCTGCGCGGCGGCTTGCTGGGCTAGGGCGGGGGTCACTTCGGCCCGGAACTGATCGAGCAGTACATCGCGTAGGCCCTGGGGGGTGATGTTTGGCGGGAGCAGGTAGGTATCTGGGTAAAGAAAACCTTCGAGGGTGGCCCCGGTTGGGATGGCGGCATAACTGGCAAACTCCGGGGGGATGGCGTCCCCATCACGGACAACGGATAGAAAGGCGGCCCCATCGAACCCGAATAGGCCGTTCTGGTCGATTGCCGCCGCGATTTCTTCTTTACGCCAGCCTTCTAGGATGCGGAACGCGAGTTGACTACTGTTGGAGTCGGTGAGTCGCCCGGCAATTTCTACCAGTGGCATACTGCTAGACAAAAAATAGGTCCCGGCTTCGAGTTGGTTGTCGATGCCGTTAGCGACGGTGTAGTTGACAAACAGTGACGGGTCGCCTATTAGCCCGGCGTTGGCTAGCTGTTGGGCGATCTGCGGGGGGGTGGTGCCGGGTGGGACTTCAAAACGGACCGGGTCGGTACTGTTGCCGTAAGGGGCCGTGAGGTCGTCTGTGCGGCGGGTGAGGAATATCTGTAGGCCGGCCTGCCGCAACCCATTAACCGGATCGCCGTCTGTCAGAATGACGAGGCCGGCCAGGGCTATCACGACCGCACAGGCGGCCATCAAGCCGAGGACCGCTAGTATTTGAAGCAAACGTCGCATGTTTTCGCGCTCCAATAGGCCACAATTTTTAGCATTGTACCGCGAAGCTGGGCCGGGTCACAGGCTTACCAGCAGCCTTCCGCCTGGAGAATGGCTTTGAGGTGGGCTTTACGAGCGGCCCCGCCGAGGGTTTCTAGCTTGCGCACGCCTAGCGGGTCGATCTGGATGCGTAATAGGTTGAGTTCGGCGGCGGTGGGTGGGCGTGTTTCTGGGGGGTGTGGCACGGTGGGGAAATCGAACCCGGTTTTGCGCTGGATGTGTTCGAGCGATACGCCGGGGTGACGGCTGATGAGGCGCATGGTGCCGTCGGCCCAATCGAACTGCCCCAGGTCGGTGATCAGGTAGCGCGGGCCTGTGCCGTGTCTGCGGTGGGGTGTGTGGCCCAGGCCGCTGATAAAGTCCACTTGGGGGACGAAGGTTACCCGCGAGTGACGCGGCACATAGAGGTAGACGTGATCGGAATAGGTGGTGACATCGGGGATACCGCCTGTCCCTGGCAGGCGCATACGCGGGCGGTGGTAGTCTGGGCCGATGGCGATATTATTAAAGCTGCCATCCGGTTGGAGCTGGCCCGGTCTAAAAAATTCTTTGGGGTGATAACGTGGGAGCAACTCGCCGACGGCAACATCAAACCCAACGGACATCTGCGCGTTTTCCAGCCAGGTCGCTTCGATGGTGCCGATTCCCAGGTGGCCCCATGATGAGGCTAAGCCGGGGGCAATGGCGGGGGCAAAGGATACGTTGGGGGCGTGGGTACACTTGGCCAGCAGGTAGCCGGCCATCACCAGGGGGGTATTGATGCCCTGCGCGAGAATGTCGCCATCGGTTACTTGGCGGGAGATACAGGTACAGATCAGTTCATCAATGGTGTAGGCGGGCATGGTTACTCCGGTTGGATGACCCAATCTGCGATGTTGCGTAAGCGGTCGGCAGGTTCGCCAATAAAGCCCAACTGAACGCCGGTGATCTGCGGTTGGATGGTGTAGGTATAAAGCGGATAATATAGGGGGATAGCAATCGCCCGGTTGACAAATTCTTGTTGAAACTGCTGATAGTGCAGTTTCCGGTTGAGGCCGTAGGGATCGCGGCGGGCACGCTCCAGGGTTTCGCTGATGCGGCGGTCATCGACTGCGCCGTAGTTGTTCCCGTCCGGGAATTGGCCCTGATGCCAGAAGCTGTACACGTCGGGATCGGCAGATTTACCGAGCGATAATTCGACCAGGGCGACATCGAACGCGCCATCGGCCAGGCGTTGGCGGTAGGTGGCGGGAGCGACGGCCTCGACGGTAGCATTGATGTTGAGTTGGGACCATTGTTCGGCGATTTCTTGCGCTAAGCTGGCGCGTTCGGGGGTATCGGGCACGAGCAGCGTAAAGGCCAGCACGGGCGCATCGTCGGCGTCGTCATCGGATGCGCCCGGTAGGTTGGCATCTGCCAGCAGTTGGGCGGCTTGTTCGACATCGGGCGGCGGTAGGCCGATGTCGGTATCATATGCCCATACGCCGGGCATCAGCGGGTTATTGGCGGGGATGGCGCGATTGAGCAGGTTACGCTCGACAATGGCGCGGCGATTTAGCGATAGAGCCAGGGCACGGCGCACGCGGTCCTCACGGAAGGGGTTGGGCGGGGCGTCGTCGGTGTCTCGCGGTCGCCAGTTGAAGATCAAAACGCCAAGGGTTGGCTCCAGGTTGGTATAGATGGGGGCGGTCACCTGGGCTAGCAGCGCCGGGCGCTGGGCGCTGGATGGGGCGGCGAGGCCGTCTATTTGACGGGCATTGAAGGCGGTAAGGGCGGGATCAAATGATGGGTAGATGTGGAAGCGGACCCGTTCGATGGCGTAGCCGGTTTGCCCTTCTGGGCGCTGGGCGTAGACGGGGGCGCGGCGTAGGTCGATGGTTTCGATCTGGTCGCCGTTGGTGGTGCGAATGGCTTCGAGTTGATAGGGACCGGTCCCGACGGGTGACAGGTTAAACGGATGCGTTAGCAGGTCGGCGGCGTCCATGCCACGTAGGGCGTGTTCCGGTAGGATACCGATCCGCAGCGCGTCTAAGAAGCTGCCGAGGGGTTGCGTCAAGCGGAAGCGTACCAGGTCATCGGCCAGAACTTCGGTTTCGACTGTCCGCCAAAACGCGCCAACTTCGGGGTCGCCGGGATAGTCTGGGTCGCGCAGTAGGGCCATGGTGAAGGCGACATCCTGGGCGGTGAAGGGGGTGCCGTCTTGCCAGCGGACATCATCGCGCAATCGAAAGACGTATTCGATCTGGTTGTTGGCGATGATCCACTCGGTAGCCAGGGCAGGTTCTGGTTCGCCGTACTGGTTGGTACGGACCAGCCCTTCGTAAATAAGGGCACTAACGGTATCCTCGGCGGGGTTGGTGCCACGCAAAAGGGGGTTAATCCGCCGGACATTGCCGATGAGGGCCTCACGGAAGGTGGGGAGGGTTGCCAGTGGGGTAGCAAGCGGGGGGGTGCTGGTGGATAGCACGTTGGCGGCGGTTGGGGCAAGGGTGGGAGCCGGGGTATTGGTAGGTTGTGGGGTTGGCTCCGGTAGTGGTGTGGGGGACGGTTGGCGGTTCAGCCAGGCCAGGCCAAAGACAGCCACCGCCAGCACCAATGCCAACGCCTGCCAGCGGAATCCACGCATAGCGGTTAAGTCCTAGGTCGTTTGTGGGCTGTGGGTAAAGGCAAGACGGGCTGATTTAGCCGCTATAGAAGGCAAAGGACAGAATGGAAATGCTGATAAACACAATCGCTAATCCGATTGTGATCTGATAAAGCGTCTTTTCGATGCCGCGCCGGGTACGCTGGACAGCTCCGCCGCCATCGCCACCGAGCATACTACCGAGGCCGCCGCCGCGTACCTGTAACAGAATCAGGACGATGAGCAGAATCGATACCAGGATTGAGGCGATCTGCAAAATTAAACCGAGCATAAAGGTCTCCAGTAGGTTATCTGTAGCGAAAGTGTGTGCAGTGTAGCACAGGCCGCATAAGGTGTAAACATTTATGCCCGGCCATCGTAGGGTACTCGCATCAAATTTTTCTAGTAGCGTAGGTTACGATTGCATCTCAAGCCCGACCAATCTGTAACTGCTCAGGGGTTTTGCCCTCGCTATACGTTTTAACAAGGTGTGATCCGTTTTTTACGTTGATTCAGTTTTGGTGCGGTTGCCCTGATACCTGCGATGGTCACGTTGACAGGGTTGGCCGAGCTGGGTATACTTTGGCGTATTCATTGGGATGAGACGGCTTAACTGATGTTTTTTGCGATACAACATCATCATATGAGTACAACTCAAATATACGTTGCGGTTGGGTCGGTTGTAGCTGTCTGTTGATGGTATTTATTTCACGCTATTATCCAGACCCCGCACCGTGCGGGGTTTTTTTATGTTACGGGGTCGGCAAATCGAAGGAGATTGTATGCTAGCAGTGATTGATTATGGGGCGGGGAACTTGCGAAGCGTGTTACACGCCTTGGTGTATCTGAACGCGCCAGATGTGCGGCTGGTGCAACAGCCGAGCCAGCTTGAGGGCGCAAAGAAAATTATTTTGCCGGGGGTGGGAGCATTTGGCGCGGGGATGCAGCAGCTTCGTGAACAGGGGTTGGTAGAGCCGTTGCGCGAGCGTTTAGCGGGGGGTGTGCCTTACCTGGGCATTTGCCTAGGGATGCAGTTTTTGTTTGATGAAAGCGATGAGATGGGCAACCATGCCGGGTTGGGCATCTTACCCGGAAAGGTGACGCGCTTCCCGATGCGGCCCGGCTTAAAGGTGCCGCATATGGGTTGGAACGAGCTTCAGCCGTGCCGTGCGACTCCCCTACTAGACGGAGTGCCGACGCCATCGTATGCCTATTTTGTGCATAGTTATTACTGTTCCCCGGCCAATGAGGATGATGTGCTGGTGCGAGTGGATTACGGCGAACCGTTTACCGCCGCCGTCCAGCGTGACAACATCTACGGGGTGCAGTTCCACCCAGAGAAAAGCCAGCGCACCGGTTTACGCATTTTAAGTAACTTTTTGGAGCTAGAGGCATGATCATCTACCCGGCGATTGATTTACGGGGCGGGAAGGTCGTCCGGTTACAGGAGGGTGACCCGGAACAGCAGACGGTCTTTAACGAAAATCCGTTGGCGGTGGCACAAGATTGGCTAGCGGCGGGGGCTAGCTGGGTGCATATGGTGAACTTAGACGGCGCATTCGCCGCGGCGAACGATAACGGCGCGATCTTGGCGCAGGTGGCGCAGTTGGATGTGCGGGTGCAGTTCGGCGGGGGGTTACGGTCGATGGCGGATATTGAAACGGCTTTGCAGCGGGGGGCGGCGCGGGTGGTACTTGGGACGGTGGCGGTACGCGAGCCGGAGGTGGTGCGGGAGGCGGTGCGGGAGTTCGGCGCGGAGGCGGTTTGCGTGGCGTTGGATGCCCGCGAGGGGCGGGTCACGACGCACGGCTGGACGGAAAAAACGGATATGACGCCGGTTGAGCTGGGCCGGGCGATGGCGGATCAGGGGGTGGAACATGCGCTATTCACCGATGTAAGCCGCGATGGGAAATTGGGCGGCGTGAATATCGAGGCAACAGTGAGTTTGGGCCGCACGACCGGGTTACAGGTGATCGCATCGGGGGGGGTTAGCACGCTGGATGAGATCGGGCAATTGCGGGCGAGTGGTGCGGTGGCGGGGGCGGTCATCGGCATGGCGTTATACCGGGGGCAGATCACATTGGCGGATGCAATACGCACAGCGAAAGGCGAAGCGACATCATGACACTGGCAAAGCGGATTATCCCGTGCTTGGATGTGAAAGACGGGCGGGTGGTGAAGGGGGTTAATTTTGTCAACCTGCGAGATGCCGGTGACCCGGTGGAGCAGGCAGCGATCTATGACCGGGAAGGGGCGGACGAACTGGTTTTCCTGGATATTAACGCCAGCCACGAGAACCGCCAAACGACTTTGGATATGGTGCGGGCGGTAGCGGATAATGTGTTTATCCCGTATTGTGTGGGTGGTGGTATTCGGACGCTTGCGGACATCCGGGCGACATTGCTTGCCGGGGCGGATAAGGTCAGCATCAATAGTGCGGCGGTACGCAATCCGGGCCTGATCGATGAGGGGGCGTGGGCGTTCGGGAGCCAGTGTATCGTCGTGGCGATTGACCCGAAACGGGTCGATGGCGAGTGGGTGGTGCATATTAACGGGGGGCGAGTGCCGACCGACAAGCGGGCCGTCGATTGGGCGCGAGAGGTGGAGGCACGCGGCGCGGGCGAGATTCTGTTAACGAGTATGGATCGGGACGGGACCAGGGCGGGATACGACATCCCGCTAACGCAGGCTATCAGCGCGGCGGTGAATATCCCGGTGATTGCGTCTGGGGGGGCGGGCGAGATGGCGCACTTCAAAGCGGCATTGACGGAGGCGGGGGCAGATGCGGCGCTGGCAGCGTCGTTGTTCCATTACAATGAAATACGTGTGGGGGAGGTGAAGGCGTATCTGGCGGAGGCGGGGGTACCGGTTCGTTTGTCTGGGTGGGATTATGAGTAGTGTGTGGCAACCAATTTATTTTGAGGAGGGCTTATGGAGCGCGTCCGTAACTTAAAGGCGCTGTTGGAGCGTGTCCGGTGGAACCGTGACGGGTTGGTCCCGGCGATTGTGCAAGATGCCGAAACCAAACAGGTTTTGATGATGGCCTGGATGAGCCAGGACTCGTTACGGCGGACGTTTATCATCGGGGAGACGGTGTTTTGGAGCCGAAGCCGTCGGGAAATTTGGCATAAGGGGGCCACAAGCGGCAACACGCAAACGGTCCGAGCGTGTTATGTGGATTGTGATGGCGATACGCTGTTGTTTTTAGTGGATGCGGCGGGGCCGGCCTGTCATACGGGCGAAACGTCGTGTTTCTTCCGTCGGGCAAATGAGTTTGCAGAAACAGAGGAGCCGTATGTCTGATATGTTGCATGAGTTAGAGCAGATCATTCTGAGCCGTCAAGCGGAGATGCCCACTGGGAGCTATACGACAACGCTATTTGAGGCGGGCACACCGAAGATCGCGCAGAAGGTAGGCGAAGAAGCCGCGGAGGTGCTGGTGGCGTCGCTGGCGGAAACGCGCGATGAACAGGTCGGGGAATTGGCGGACTTGTTCTATCATACGTTGGTGCTGATGGCCCAATTGGGTATCTCACTGGCGGATGTGGAAGAACGGCTGCGTGAACGACATCGGAAGTAGGCGACGGGTATGAGTGACCAGCTTTTTACAGCAGAAACGACGTTCCCGGTGCGCTATGCGGAAACGGACGCGATGGGGATCGTACATCATGCCAGTTACCTGGTGTATTTTGAGGAGGGGCGTAGCGCCTACACACGGGCGCGGGGGCGCAGCTATGCGGATATGGAAACGGACGGGTATTTCCTGGCGGTGACGGAGGTGCAGGTGCGGTATCGGCAGGCGGTGCGATACGGGCAA
Source organism: Anaerolineae bacterium (assembly GCA_034437355.1). Classification (GTDB taxonomy): domain Bacteria; phylum Chloroflexota; class Anaerolineae; order Aggregatilineales; family Phototrophicaceae; genus DAOTTY01. The sequence goes on from DAOTUA010000215.1 coordinate 9,818, forward strand.
TCGGTGACGGTGCGGTGTTGGCTCACGCAGATGAAAAGCCGAACGTTACGCTTTGCGTATGAAATCCGAGATGCGGCGACAGATGAGCTATGCGTCACGGGGGAAACCGGGCATATTTGCATCACACCGGATGGCAAACCGGCTCGCTTCCCGGAGAGTTGGCGAACATGGGATTAGATGGGGGGGGGAATGGGGTAACGACTGAGAGACTTCGACCCGATAGTTTGTCAATAATACGTTCTATGTGAAATTCAAGATGCGTCAGGTTTAGTGTAGTTTCACCCCATACCCCACCACTTTTTCCAGAAAAAGTGTAACTACTCAGCCCTCACCCCAGCCCCGCTCCCAGTGCCAAAGGCACGTTTGGGAGAGGGGCTAAATCACGCGATGAGAAGTCCCCCTCTGCCCGCGAAGCTGTGGGAGAGGGGGATTTAGGGGGTGAGGGCGGGTGCGATACCGTAAGATGTGTTTATTACCTGAGTAGTTACGAGTAGTTACGAAAATCTTCGATTTTCACAGCTAAGGTTTTGGTCAAGCCTTTGCGAAAGGTTGTGGGGGTTCGGGAGTGAAGCCCCTGAGCAGTTAACGCGGGTGCTGCATTTCGCTTTGGGTGGGCATCTGGTATAGTGTGTGGCGCTCATCCCCAACCAACAGAAAGGAGACGCAGCGCCCGGTCTGCGCTGCAATGGCCCGATATGGCTGTGATTCTTGGCATTAATACCCAACATGCAGGTGCATCTGCCGCGCTCGTGGTCGATGGCGACCCGGTAGCGGCAATCGCAGAAGAACGCTTAAACCGGATTAAATACTATGCCGGGTTCCCTAAACTTGCGATCCGGGCGGTGCTGGATATTGCCGGGTTAGACTACCCGGATATTGACTATGTGGCGATTGGCTACGACCTGGCAGCCAACCGCGCTCAAAAGCTGGAGTACGTGCTGCGCAACCCCGGTAAGCTACTCAACCTGGCCGCGATTCGGGTTACTAAGCTCAACCTGGATAACATCAAACAGACGATGGCGGTAGAATGTGACGTCCCAATAAACAAGCTACGCTTCCAGCAGGTGAACGTCGAGCATCATCTGGCGCATATTGCCAGCGCCTATTTTATCTCGCCATGGGACCACGCCGCCGGGTTCAGCATAGATGGCTCTGGCGATTTCGTTTCGTGTATGTTGGCCGAGTGCAACGGCAAACAGATCGAGGTCAAACAACGGGTGTATTTGCCGCACTCGCTCGGTACGCTGTATACGATGGTGTGTGATTTCATCGGCTATGGGAAATACGGCGACGAGGGTAAGGTGATGGGGCTGGCCCCGTATGGGACCCCGGCTTACCAGCACACGTTCGAGGATATGGTGCAACTGACGGAAACCGGGTTCAAGCTCAACCCGGCTTACTTTGTGCCGTTTGGCGCGTCCGCCGGGATACAGATCAACGAACAGGGTGTTATGGAAGTTAGCCGGTTGTACTCCGACAAGATGATCGAGCTATTCGGGGAGCCACGCGCCCCGCATACGGACATCCCCCAACGCGACCGAGACATGGCTTATGGGGTGCAGGCGGTTTTCGAGCAGGTGTATATGCACATGCTCAACCGCTTACACGATCTAGTCCCGTTAGAACGGGTGGCGATGGCGGGCGGGGCAACTTTGAATAGCGTATCGAACGGTAAGCTGTTCGATCAAACGCCGTTCACGGAAACCGTGATCCAGCCTGCCGCCGGGGATGAGGGGCTGGCGTTGGGGGCGGCGCTGTACGTCAGCCAATCTCAGTTAGATGATGGGGAGCGTTACGTGATGACAGATGCGTACCTGGGGCCGTCTTACAGTACGGGGCAAATCCGGGCGGCGCTGGATGAGGCCGGGGTGGATTACGACGAGTTGGATGAGCCGAGCTTGCTAGATCGCACCGCCGATGCGATTGCCGCTGGCGAGGTGGTCGGGTGGTTCCAGGGGCGTATGGAGTGGGGACCGCGTGCGCTAGGGAATCGGTCGATCTTGGCGAACCCGTCTTTAGACACGATGAAGGACACGCTTAACGCTCGCATCAAGCGGCGCGAGTGGTTCCGCCCGTTTGCGCCGTCGGTGCTAGCCGAGTATCAAGCGGAATTATTCGAGAAGGATTATCCTTCACCGTTTATGTTGCACGTCTACAAGATCACCCCGGCCTGGCGCGATAAGCTGCCGGCAGTGAACCATGTCGATGATACCGGACGCTTGCAGACGGTCACGAGCGAAGCGAACCCGCTATATCACCGCTTGATCACACGCTTCTACGAGAAAACGGGGGTGCCGGTGGTGTTAAACACCAGTTTCAACGAAAACGAGCCGATTGTGTGCAATCCATCGGAAGCGGTGGACTGTTACTTACGAACCCGCATGGATGTTTTAGCAATCGGCCCGTTTTTCGCCCGCAAGCCGGATTAAGCCCCGCCGCCGGGCTAGGGTGTCGGTTGTAGGGCTTGCGCCATGGTGCGGAGGATGTCGGCATTGAGGTTGCGGTTGGTTGCTAGCACCTGATGCCCACGGTTGAGCGTGTCGCCGGTGTTGCCGTTAAAGTCGGTGACGCGCCCGCCAGCCTCGGTGACCAGCAGCCACCCGGCGAAAAAATCCCACCGTTGCAGGTTCCATTCCCAGTAGGCATCCAACCGACCACAAGCGACCCATGCCATATCTAGCGCGGCGCTCCCCATCCGCCGGACCCCACGCACACGCGGCGCAAAATGGGCAAACTGCCGGAAGTTGTTATTGGCGGTGTTATGTCGATCATGCGGGAAGCCCGTCCCGACGACGGCAGCGTCCAGGTTATCGGTTGCGCGGACGGTGATCGGAATGTCGTTGCGGGTGGCCCCTGCGCCGCGCTCTGCTACAAACATCTCGTTGTGGTTCGGGTCGAAAATCACACCGAGTAGCGGCTGGTTGTGGCGGTCCGTCAGGGCGATGCTGGTGCAAAAATGCGGAATGTGGCTGGCAAAGTTGGTGGTCCCGTCAATCGGGTCGATATACCAGCGGTACTCGGCCTCTTCTAAGGGGGGGCCGCTGCTGCCGCCCTCCTCCCCCACAAAGTGATGCGACGGATAGGCCGCCGCTAACGCCGGGATGATCAGGTTTTCGGCGGCTTTATCGGCCTCGGTGACGACATCGTGCAGCGCCTTATGGTCGATCTGATACGGTTTATCGAAATAATCCATGATCAAATCTCCGGCTTGACGGGCGATCTGTACGGATTGATGGCGGAGCGCGTTTAAGTTTTGCATGAGGGTCCTTGTATAGCTCGTTCGTTTGACCAAGATGTGCGATTTTACTCCAGCATGTGTTAAGAAACACCCATCGGTTTGATCACAACGGATGGTAACTGGCAACACAAAAAGCATACCCGATGGTATGCCTTTTGCTGGGGTGTTTGCGATGTAGCCCTTAGCCGGTCGCTCTTATGGGCGTGAGATAGCTCGCTCCTTACGGGAGATCGTTGTGGCGTCTGTGCGCCCTGTGTGAGTCTATCTGCTCTACGCGGAGCTTACGCGGGGGGCTTGTAACCCCGGTTCTTTGTTTGGCGGATCATCCTCCGCTGTGGCGTTACGCTGATGACTTTGCCGCTTGGCTGTGGTCATGTGGGTGTGTCGCCTCCGTGCTTACCGGATGTGCCTTACTTGTTATCTATAGGTTAAGGCTTTTGGATCGGGCCGGGCAGTGTCTTTCGTCATTATCATCGGATGCGTTTATCATAGTACAGGGTCGGCTGATTCTGATAACATAAAATGCTGTATAACTTCTCAGGACTTCGCCCCCGAACCGCCAAGGGCTTTTACAAAGATTTGACCAAAACTTTAGCTGTGAAAATCTTTGATTTTCACATAGCGTGTATGAGATATTGGGCAGAGCAAGGAGAAGCGCACATCATGGCGATTGTCATTCTGATGTTGTTGATCGTGTCGCTGTTGTTTGTTGCCAGGGCGGGGCGGCAAAAAGGTAACACGATGCGAGCCGCCCCGCGTTGGCTGATGTGGGGGCAACTGGCCGGGTGGGGGCTGTTGTTGATACCGCTGATCGATCATCTGTTGGATATGGAGGATAGCCTGACGGCGCAGTTGACCTGGTTTTTAACCATCGGGCCGCACGAGATCGGGCATTTGCTGTGTATACCGTTCGGAACGTTGATCATGTTCGCAGGGGGGTCTATCGGGCAGGTGTTGTTCTGGGTGGGGCTGGGGGCATACAGCTTGTTGTATCGGCGGGTGGGGCAAGCATTATTTTTCGGGATGGTTGCGGGACATAGCTTCTTGAATATGTCGGTTTACATCCGTGATGCGCAAGAACGCGAATTAGACCTGCTACCGGGCTTCACCGAAGATAACCATGATTGGTGGAATATCCTCAACATGACCGGGCTGTTACGGTTCGATGATATGTTTGCCAATATTGCCGTGATGACCGGGGTGGTGGTCGTCGTCGGGTGTATTGGCTTGGGGGTGATGTCTACGCTGGTACAGCTACAACGCGGGTGATCACGGCGTCGATGGCACCCGCACCGCGTCGATCACTTGTGCGGCGAGTTGGTACTTGCCAATGGCCGGGATGATATAGGCCCCCTGGACTTTATCTTGCACGGCCCGCAGAATCTCTTGGGCGATGCGCACACCTTCGGCGGGGGCGTTATCGCCAGCATCTTCTAGCCGCTTAAAGATCGTATCGGGGATGGTGATCCCTGGGACTTCGTTATGCAGGTAACGGGCTTGTTTGAGGCTGTACAACGGCATGATCCCCATCAGCACGGGCAACTTGAACGGCTCGCCGTTGCGTTGTTGATAGGCTTGATGGAATCGCTCGATTAAGCCCGGCTGGAAAACCGGCTGCCCTAGCGCAAAATCGGCCCCGGCATCCAGCTTCTTTTGCAGCACGCGCAGTTCGCGCTCCATATCATCGGCAAACATATTCAGCGCACACCCGACCGTGAAGCGCGTCCCACCACCGATGCTGTTACCAGCTATATCCGTCCCGTTGTTCATCTGCTTAGAGATCACGCCGATCAGGGCGGATGGGGCGATGTCGAAACTATCCATCGCTTCCGGGTAATCTCCGATCTTGGTGGGGTCGCCCATGGTGACGAACAGGTTTCGTAACCCCAAGGCATGAGAGGCGAGTAAATCGCCCTGCACGCGCAACAGGTTACGCCCGCGTGTCGGGAAGTGGAGGATCGTCTCCAGGCCGACTTCACTTTGTAGCACCTGGCACACCGCCCACGGGCTCATTCGCATACGGGCGGCGGGGCTATCGGCAATATCCAGCAGATGCGCCCCAGCGTCGCGCAGCAGCGAGGCGGACTGGATCAGTTTATCCGGGTTGTAGCTGCGCGGCGGGGTCATCTCTACGGTGACGGTGAATTGACCGCTGGCGAGGCGGTAGGCGAGTTCGGTTGGTTGGTGGGGGGGCGTTTCGGTGTCGTCGTCCGGGTTCGGGTCGCTGATCTCTAGGGTGATGGTGGCCGGCTGCGGGTTATCGAGCGCGTCGCGCATAGCGGCGATATGATCGGGGGTGGTGCCGCAACACCCGCCGACAATGGCGGCCCCCGCCGCCCGCATGTTGAGCGCGGCTTCTGCGAAGTAATCGGCGGTGGCCGGGTACAGCACCCGCCCGCCGACGTGTTCCGGAAAGCCCGCATTCGGGATAGCGGAATAGATCGCATCTGGCACGGAACGGCGCATGGCCTGAACAATGCGCGTGATCTGCGCGGGGCCACCGGAGCAGTTGACGCCGATGACATCGGCCCCGGCGCGGTGGAGTTCGTCCGCCACGCGCCCCGGCAGGTAGCCGAGCAGCGTCCGGTCATCGCTGCCGAAGGTCATCTGGGCGATAACGGGCAAGGCGGGCGCGACCGCACGGGCAGCCGCCATCGCTTCGAGCAATTCGCCGTGATCGGTGAAGGTTTCTAGCAGAAAGGCATCGACCCCCCCGGCAGCGAGTGCGCCCAGTTGTTCCTCGAAGGCGGCACGGGCGGCGGGCTTGCTCAGCTTGCCAAACGGTTTGATCCGCCTACCAAGCGGCCCGACAGACCCCAGCACATAGACATGCTCGCGCCCGGTGGCGGCAGCCCGTGCGAGTTTTGCCCCGGCAGTGTTGATAGCGACGACCTGACCAGCCAGGCCATATTCACCGAGTTTGTAGGCATTCGCGCCGAAGGTGTTGGTTTCGATCAGGTCGGCTCCGGCGTCGATGTACTCTTGATGCACCCCGGTTATCAGGTCTGGGTCGTTCAGGTTGAACACCTCGAAGCACTCGTCAATCGGCAGGTTGCCCCGGTTGTGTAACAGCGTGCCCATCGCCCCATCACTGAGTAAGGGGCCGCCATTGCGAATCCGTGCGAGAAGTGTAGAGGGTGTCATCTTGCGTTTGCCTGTTCTGTTACGTTTGCGGTCGGATGGTGTTTTGCGGTGATCAATAGCTTAAAGCGGTATTAGACGATGTACTGTTCACGCAGTGCCTCTAGTTGCGCCTCAAATGTCTGGTACAGGGCGGCTTTGGCGTCGTCCGGGAGCATGGCGGCTTGTACCCCCGCCAAAACGATCCGATCAATGATAGCGGCATCCCACCCGAAGGCCGCCGCCGCCTGCACATACTCGTTGGTGAGAGTGGTATTGAACATGGGCGGGTCGTCGCTGTTGAGCGTGACGTAGCACCCGGCGTCTAGCAACTGCTGGATCGGGTGATTCGCCATCGCATCGACTTCGCCCAGGCAGATATTGCTGGTCGGGCACACCTCTAGCGGTATCTGCGTTGTGACGAGATGATCGACCAGCGCCGGGTCTTTTAGCGATTGCACCCCATGGCCGATGCGGGCGGCACCGAGTTCACGTAGCGCCCCCCACACGCTAGGCGGGCCGTCGTGTTCCCCGGCGTGCGGGATGCTTGCTAAGCCGTGTTCGCGGGCGTAGGCAAAAGCATCTGTGAAGCGTTCCGGCGGGTTGCCGACCTCGTAGCCGCCCAAGCCCAACGCGATCACCCCGCGTCCCATCCCGCTAACGGCCCACTCCGCCGAGCGCATCGACTGATCGTGATCGGCCAGGTTGCGCGGGATGTCGATAATGTATTGCATGTCTACGCCGAGTGTCGCCTGTGCCCAGGCCCGCGCCGTGTTGAGCGCGTCTAGCTGTTCATCGAAGGGAATCCCCTTCTGGACGAAATGCGTCAGGGCGGTATAGGTGATCTCGGTGTAGCGGATGTTCTGGGCGGCTTGGCCCTGCAAGAACTCACGGGCGATCAATTCGATGTCGTCCGGGGTTTGGATGCACTCCGAGATTTTGATGTACACCTCGACAAAGTGCGGAAAATCGCGGAAGGTGTACCACTCGCGCACCCCCGCAACATCATCCGCTGGCAGGTCGATCTTGTGACGTTGGGCGAGTTTGAGCAGTGTTTCTGGGCGGGTGGCCCCTTCCAGGTGGACATGCAGTTCGGCCTTGGGCATATCGCGGATGTAATCCGATAGGGTCATGTGATGATCTCCTAGGGCGCGTGGCGGGTGGATACCCGGACACGCTATTTCGCCAGCAGTTGCTCGGTGCGATCCACGCCGACGGAGTAGTATTTCGCGTCTGGGTGATGGGCGTAAATCGCGGCGGTGGATTGTTCCGGGAGTAGTTGGTAGCTCGGTGTGAGCGCCATACCAATTTTATCCACACCCGGCAACAGGTCGAACACAATCTGATGATCTTCCAGGTCCGGGCAGGCCGGGTACCCCCAGCTATACCGCTTGCCGCGCTTACCGGGGATACCCAGTTCTTTGGCAATGTGGCGCGTGACGTAATTGGCGACCGCCTCCGCTGTTTGGACGGCTAGCCCGTGGAAGAAATACGCCTCGGAGTAATTATCCGCCGCTTGCAATTCCTCAAAGCGAGCATCGGCCCCGGCCCCGGCGGTAACGACTTGCAGCGTGACCACATCGGTTTTGCCGCTATCGACGGCGGCGTAATAATCGCTGATGCACAGGAACTCGCCCCCGGGCTGGCGCGGGAAGGTCATCCGGGCGGCTTCGACCTTTTCGCCCCGGTCGGCATAGGCCCGCCAATCCCAGATAATCAGATCGTCGCCGTCGCTGTTGGCGGGGAAATAGCCGTAAGTCGCCTGTGGCCGGAGTGTGCCGGCGGCGCGGGCTTCGGCTTGCATCCGAGCGAGCCGGTCCTCAAACTCCCCTTTGAGCTTGTCCCAGGCGTCGCCGCGTGTGTTCTTCGCGCCCCAACTCAAGCGGAACAGTTCCGGCTTATGAATATACTTAAACACGATCTCTAGCGGCATTTCTTCGATGACCTTTGGCCCCCAGAAGGGCGGGGTCGGGATGTCGTCTATGGATTGGACACTGCTCACACCGTCGGCGCGGTCGGCGCGTTGCGGGCGTTTCTTGTCCAGTTCGGCATAGGCTTCGTTGATCGTCTGCGCGAGAAAGTCGTCGCGCCGGGTCTCATCGACCAGCTTATCGACCACCGCCAACCCCTCGAAAGCATCCTTACAGTAGAACACCCCTGGCGCGTAGGGTTCGCCGGTATCCTCCAAGAACAGGATGCGCCGCCCAAACTTGCGGTTGATGGCGGCCCCCCCGACCAACACCGGGATTTCCAGGCCGCGCCGGGCAAGTTCGTTGATCACCAGCGGCATCTGCTTGGAAGTGCTGACCAGCAGCGCCGACAGGCCGATAGCGTCGGCTTTATACTCAACGGCCTTGTCGATAATCGTATTGACCGGAACCTGCTTGCCCAAGTCGTGAACGGTGTAGCCGTTATTGCTCAAGATCGTTTTCACAAGGTTCTTGCCGATGTCGTGAACATCGCCGTAAACCGTCGCCAGGACGACCGTCCCCTTCGTACTGCCCTCGACACGCTCCATAAACTGCTCTAAGTGACCGACGGCCTTTTTCATCACCTCTGCACTTTGCAACACAAACGGTAGGATCAACTCACCGGCCCCGAACTTATCGCCAACTTCTTTCATGGCGGGTAGCAGCACATTATTCAGCACCCAAACCGGGTCGTTGCGCGTCAGCGAGTCGTTGATGCGATCCTCAACCGATTCTTTCTTGCGGTGGACGATCTGCCAGTGGATGGCCTGTTCGGATGTCATATCCTCGGTGGGGTCGTTACCGTTTGCTTCGTCTAGTTGAACGTTGTTGGCCTCGAAATACTGGATAAAGCGCGGCAGCGCGTCCGGGTCGGTGTTGAAAATCAGGTCGTTGGCGACCTTGCGCTGGTCCTCTGGAATCTCCGCGTAGGGTTTGATATGGGCCGGGTTGACGATAGCCATATCTAGCCCGGCCTGCACCGCGTGATACAAGAACACACTGTTTAAGACAGCGCGTGCGCCCTTACCGACCCCAAAGCTAACATTACTAATGCCGAGCGCGGTTAGCACACCGGGGATATTCTGCTTGATCAGCCGCAGCGCCTCCAGGGTTTCGACGGCATCGGCGCGGAGTTCTTCTTGCCCGGTGGTTAGCGGGAAGGTCAGCACATCGAAGATCAGATCGTGGGGTGATAGGCCGTATTCTTCGGTGGCGATGTGGGTGATGCGCTGGGCGATCTCGAGTTTCTTATGGCGGGTGTGGGCCATACCGTCCTCGTCAATCGTCATGGAGAGGACCCCCGCGCCATAGCGCCGCGCCAACGGCAAGATCGTATCGATCCGGTCGCGCCCGTTTTCCAGGTTATTCCCGTTGATGATGGCCTTACCGGGATAGATCGCCAGTGCCGCCTCTGCGACATCGGCTTCGGTTGTATCGAGAATCAACGGCACTTCAACCGACATGCTCAGCCGTTTGACCAGGCGCTCCATTTGCGCTAGCTCATCGTCGCGTTCGGTGAGGGCCACACACACATCGAGCATATGTGCGCCGCTTTCTACTTGCCCGACGGCGATCTGAATCAGGCTGTCGTAATCGTCCTCCAACAGCAACCGCTTGACCTTGCGCGATCCCTGCGAATTGACGCGCTCACCGATCAGGGTTGGGCCGGGGTTTTGGACCATCAACCCGGCGGTCATGCCGCTGGAGGCTTGCGGCTCGATCTGCTTGATGGCGCGGTCGGCTGGTTTGTAACGCAGCATGTGCTTTTCCGCGAGTTCTTCGTGGCCATGCCCGTGAACGGCCCGGTAGAGCTTATCGAGATGCTCCGGGGTGGTGCCGCAGCACCCCCCGACGATATTCACGCCCCACCGCGCAAACTCCGATACCATTTCGCTGAACGGGTCTGGCTCCATCGGGTAGACGGCTTCACCATCCACGTTGATCGGCAGGCCGGCGTTGGGTAATACGCTGATGGGGTACGGGCTGCGCTCAATCAGATATTGAATCGGTTGGCGCATATATTCCGGTCCGGTTGAGCAGTTCATCCCGAACACGTCGATTTCTAGCGCATCGAGCGTCACCAGCGCCCCGGCGATGTCCGTCCCAAACAGCATCCGGCCCGATGTATCCAGCGTGATCTGCACCTGGATCGGCACGCGCACCCCGGCATCGCGGAAGTAACGGTTAATGCCATCCACCGCCGCCTTGACCTCTAAAATATCCTGGCTGGTTTCGATTAGCAGCAGGTCGGCCCCACCTTCGACCAACCCCTGAGCCTGCTCATAGAATAAGTCCGATAGCTGTTTGAACGTCCAGTCCGATAGGCTTGGGTCGTCGCCACTGGGTAGCTTGCCAGATGGCCCCATGCTGCCCGCCACAAAACGCGGCACACCCGTTTTAGCGTGCCACTCGTCGCAGGCTTCGCGGGCGATCTGCGCGGCCTGACGGTTAAGGGCTAGCACCTGGTCGCCTAGCCCGTATTCGCCCAACGTCAGGCGGTTGCCGCGAAATGTGTTGGTTTCGACCACCTCACTGCCCACCGCCAAAAACGAGTTGTGAATCGCTTTGATGATGTCGGGACGGGTCATAACGAGGTTATCGACACATCCCTCATATCGCTGACCGCCGTAATCGTCAATCGTCAGGTCGTAGCCCTGAATACTGGTTCCCATCGCACCGTCGAAAATAACGACGTGATCCTCAATGGCATCCAGATAGCGGCGGTTGGTATGGTTGGTTGGCTTTGGCATGGGGTGCTTCTCCATATGACGTGCGAGATACGGGCGCGGTGGGTATGGCGATGAGCGCCAATGTATACCGTCATTCTATCCGCTTGGAATTAGAATGAAAGGTATTGTTATATGAGCTTTAAGTTATTGCTACAGGGGAGGCGGCTAGGATAAGAACGTCACATCCGTTTGATGGGCGTCGCCAACGGTTCGATCTTCGCCGGGCAGCGATGACGTATTCGGGCTACGCAAGGCTCGCAGCATCCGCCAGACCAACCCGCGATTGATCAGGTCCAGGACGAGCAAGACAGTGAAACCAATTGCGAGCAGTATCAGCGCGGTTGCTTGTTGGGCGCTCATGCGGTCGTGGGAGGGTGTCATATGTTGGGGGCCTTTCTTTGGATAAACCAACGTCATGCAATCATTTTACCCGTTTGTTGGCGGGGTGTCAGGGTGCAGCGTGACCCCCAAAAGCGTCAATCGAACGTAGGGGAGGGTCGCCGTACCCGCCCGACGCGCTGCTCCCCTACAAAATAGCTCTCTAAATGACGCCGAGAGCGCCTTAATCGTCAAAGACGTTGCTGACCGCGCCGTCATCCGCCTGATGTGCAAGCCGGGCATATTTTGCTAGCACGCCGGTTTTGTAGCGTGCCTCCGGTGCTGTCCAGTTCTGGCGGCGGGTGGCGAGTTCGTCCTCGCTCAACTCGACATCGAGCGTCCCAGCGGCAATATCGACCTTGATCATATCGCCCTCTTGGATCAGGGCAATCGGCCCGCCGACCATCGCCTCCGGCGCGACATGCCCGATCATCAGGCCGCGTGTGCCGCCCGAAAAGCGCCCATCCGTGAGTAACATCACATCCTGGCCTAGCCCCTGCCCGACCAAAGCGGCGGTAATCTGGAGCATTTCGCGCATCCCTGGCCCGCCCACTGGCCCCTCATAACGGATAATGATCACATCTCCCTTTTTGATCTGTTGCGCTTTGACCGCAGCGAAGGCGTCATCCTCACTATCGAATACCCGCGCCGGGCCGCGATGCGTTTGCGGTTCGGTGCCCTTCAGTTTGACAACTGCCCCGCGTGGCGCAAGGTTGCCCTTCAGCACATGCAAGCCGCCGCGAGCCTTGATCGTCTCGCCAATCGGCAAGATCACTTGCTGGCCCGGTTTTTCGGCTGCGGTCGCGGCTTCTTCTGCCAGTGTCTTACCCGTGACGGTTAGCGTGTCGCCATCTAATAGGCCCTGCGCTAACATCCGTTGGGCGAGTAGGCGAATACCGCCAGCCTCGTAAATATCGAGCGCGTTATAACGCCCGGTCGGGGTCATATCCGCGATAATCGGCGTCTTTTGGCTGATGGCTTCGATGTCATCCAGCGTGAGTTCGATTCCCGCTTCACGGGCAAAGGCCAGTGTGTGCAAAATCGAGTTGGTGCTGCCACCCGTCCCGGTAGCAGAGGCAACCGCGTTTACCAGCGATTGACGGGTCACGATGTCACTTGGTCGAATATCGTTTTCCAGCAGGTGCATGATCATCTCACCTGTCTTGACAGCGACATCTTCTTTTTCTTTATCGACGGCGGGCACATCGTTAAAGCCCATCGGGGAGATGCCCATAATAGCGGCAATGGTTGACATAGTATTGGCGGTGAACTGCCCCGCGCAAGCCCCCGGCCCAGGGCAGGCGTTGTCTTCGATGCGCTTCAACTCCGCTGCCGTGATCTTGCCAGACTGATAAGCCCCTATCGCCTCATAGACATGGACGATGTTAATCGCTTTGTCCTCTGCTGCTTGCCCGTCGTTGGCCTCTATCGGGTATTTGCCAGGGTATTTGCCCGGCTTGATGGTGCCGCCGTAGAGCATCAGCGATGGCAGGTCCAGGCGAATCAGCGCCATGATCGTGCCGGGGATGGTCTTATCGCAC
>DAOTUA010000216.1:0-2381 GCA_034437355.1 Anaerolineae bacterium
TCCCCCTCTCCCACAGCTTCGCGGGGAGAGGGGGACTTCTCATCGCGTGATTTAGCCCCTCTCTCAGTGCCAAAGGCACGTTTGGGAGAGGGGTTGGGGTGAGGGCTGAGTAGTTACAGAAAAACCATGATTGTAGGAGGTCAGCAGCCTGAACCCAGGGCATAGCGCGTGCAATACAAAACGAGCCGGGTAGCCCATGCTACCCGACCCGCATCATACCACGTCTACCGGACCGGGTGCGCGGTCTTGTTGGTGGCCTTAGCAAGCGCCTGGTCTAAGTCGTACAGAATATCGTCCACATCCTCGATCCCCACACTCAAGCGGATATAGTCCGGCAGTACACCGCTAGCGTTCTGCTCCGCCTCGGAAAGCTGCTGGTGGGTGGTCGATGCCGGGTGAATCGCCAGCGTGCGGGCATCCCCTACATTCGCCAGATGGCTGATCAATTCCAGGCTGTTGATGAACGTTGCGCCAGCCTCACGGCCACCCTTCACACCAAAGCCGATCACCGCCCCTGCGCCCTTGGGCATCAGCCGTTTCGCCCGTTCGTAAGACTCGTGGCTTGGCAAGCCGGGGTAGTTGACCCAGCTTACCGCGTCATGCGCTTCTAGCCACTTCGCCACCGCTAGCGCGTTATCCACATGCCGCTGCATCCGAAGCGCGAGCGTTTCCAGGCCGATTAGATTGAGGAAGCTGTTAAACGGCGACTGCGACGCGCCGAAATCGCGCAGGCCAATGATCCGTGCGCGGGTGATGAAGGCCGCCGCGCCTACTAGGTCGTGAATCACCGCGTTGTGATAGGCCGGCTCCGGCTCGATAATCCCATCGTGCCGCCCAGAAGCGGCCCAATCGAACTGGCCGCTATCGACAATCGCGCCGCCAATGCTCAGGCCGTGCCCGCCGATCCACTTGGTAGTAGAATAGGTCACGATGTCCACGCCATGCTCAAACGGTTTGAAAATATAAGGTGCAAAGGTGTTATCCGTAATAACCGGGATACCGTGCGCGTGCGCCATCGCGCTGATGCCCTCAAAATCGGGGATTTGCAGCTTCGGGTTGCCGATGGTCTCCAGATAAATGAATTTCGTTTTATCATTGATCAGCTTCTCGTAATCCTGGGGGTCGCCGCTTGTCACAAAGTGCGTTGTGATACCCATACGCCCCAACGTGTATTTGAGCAGCGTATAACTCCCGCCGTATAACGCCGATGTTGCGATCACCTCATCCCCGGCATTAGCTAGCATCATAAACGCGATTAACTCTGCCGATTGCCCAGAGGCGGTCGCAATTGCGCCCACACCGCCCTCTAACGCCGCCAGGCGATCCTCAAAGGCACCGTTGGTCGGGTTCATAATCCGTGTATAGATCATGCCCGGCTCTTGCAGCGCGAACAAGGCCGCCGCGTGGTCTGTATCACGGAATTCATAGGATGTCGTTTGGTAGATGGGGACCGCCCGCGCCCCGGTTGCCGGGTCCGGTTGGTAACCCGCATGTAGCGCCTTTGTGTTGTAGCTTAAGTCGCGTTCGTGTCCGTTTTGGTTTGTCATATTCAGAAACTCCCTGTTGAAATTGGTAAATAAAAGTTTTCGGGTGCTAAGTGTATGCTGCACGATAGGGATTGCCTGGCAAAAATGCCGGTATACTAACTTGGCATAGGTCCCATCCGCCTACAATGAAGTGATCGTCAACGGGTCCGCATCGAATTGTGATCGATCTTGCCGCAGTCGCCAGTTATGAACGTGGTCTACCTGCCCGTTTTGCACCGAAACGATGATATACGCCAGGTTCGGGAAAGCGTGCGCTAGGTCATAGGCCGATGGCTGCGCGGGGTGATCCGGGTGGCTGTGATAAAACCCGACCACCTGTAATCCGCGCTCGTCGGCCTCGTCCTCCACCCGTGCCCAAAAATCCGGCGCAAGCCCCATTCGATGGAACTGCTCTTCAGTCGGGAAGGTGTTTTCCGCTTCGGCCAGGTCCGTAATAACGATGTCCTCCCCCGCCATCGTCCCGATGAGAAGCCCGCCGCCCTCGTTGGGGTACGCCCCCTGTAAGTGCGTAAACATCCGGTTTTGCAGGGCATTGTTGATGTGTGTGGCCATGGTGTGTACCTCCAAGAATTGCGAATAAAAAAAGCCAGTCGCAGGGCGACTGGCTTTAGTGGTTTCTTAACCTTATCGAAATTCGGCTACCGCACACCAAGCGCCCTACGCAATGCGAAAGAACTGCACATGAAAGTACAGCTACACATCATAAATTGGGGGCGGATTGCGGTTTGTGTATTCATACTGAACAGATTAACACGGAAACGATCAATTGGCTACACATGAATGCCAATTTCGTTCATAATACCGAGCATAACCCATAATAAGAGTGCTTTTGGG
>DAOTUA010000217.1:0-13054 GCA_034437355.1 Anaerolineae bacterium
GCCCTCCCGATACGCGCACCAATGGGAGTCCACAGAGGGACTCCCCTACAAGGGCTTATGGTGGACCAATGTCTCGGTATTTGGTTATGCAACTATTTTTTCAATCCACAATAGCGGCGGGAGGGCGGGGTTTTACCACCTTCGGCCATGTTCACCCCACTTTGATCTAGGTGTGTTCAAGCAAAGTATCTGAGTGGTAACAACTATTTTTGTGAAAATCGAAGATTTTCACAGTTAAAGTTTTGGTCAATCTTTTGCAAAATCTTGTGGGGTTTCGGGGGTGAAACCCCTGGGCAGTTACACGAAATCATTAAGTGAGCGATGGTTAAGGAGTGTCCCCTGTTATGATACCGCGTGAGCGCCTAGAGCATGTGATCGTCGGGCAGCCAACCGACCGCATCCCGGCGGTGTTGTGGTCGCGCTTCCCCGGCGATGATCAACGGGCGGCGGATTTTGCGCGGGCGGTGGTGATGTTCCAGGGGCGGTACGACTGGGATATGGTGGTGATGTGCCCGAGTAGCACGTATCAGGCGACGGACTACGGCGTGCTTTCTGCATGGGAAGGGTCCGCCGATGGTGACCGGGTGGTGAAACGGCACGCGGTTGGCAAGTCGCTAGACTGGACCGAACTTCGCAGACTCGACCCGATGCAGGGGGAAACCGGGAAGGTGATCGAGGCGGTGCGGTTGGCTGAGGCCGAGTTGGGCGCGGATAGCCCGCCGATTTTGCTAACGATCTATAGCCCGTTGGTGCAGGCGGCACGGTTAGCGGGGGATAAACTCTTACACCGGAACATGCGCACCCATGCGGACCGCCTGCGCAGCGGCCTGAGCATCATCACCGACAACACGTTAAGGATGCTCGAAGCGTTGCGGCGGGTGCCGGTGGCGGGGATATGCTATCGCGTGCATCATGCCGACTACGATCATTTGTCTGAGGCGGAGTACGCGGTTTTCGGTGCGCCGTATGATCGCAAGATTCTATCGGAACTCCCGGAGAAGTGGTGGCTAAATATGGTTAGTATAGGCGGGGATGCGCCAATGTTCGGCTTAATGGCGGATTATCCGGTTGAGGTGTTCCAATGGAATATGGGCCGGGCCAAGCCGGGTATCGCCCAGGGGAAAAGCCAGGTTCGTGGGGCGATCTGCGGCGGGTTGGATGCCTGGGCGATGCGCACGACGGAAAGCCCGAACGTGATTAAGGATACCTGCCGGCAGGTGATCCGAGAGGCGAACGGACGCCGCTTGATTTTAGGGGCAGACGGGCCGTTGCCGGTCGGTACGCCGATCTCGAACTTGCGGGCGATCCGTGAGAGTACACAAACTATTTCTGGAGGGCTATAATGTCGCATCGTGTGATTGCAGGGCGTGCGAAGGGCAAAAGATTACAACTTGTACCGGGCAAGAGTACCCGGCCCATTTCCGACCGAGCTAAGGAAGCTCTGTTTAACATTATCGGGCCGGAGATTTACGATACGGTGTTCCTAGACCTGTTCGGTGGGACGGGCGCAGTCGGGATTGAGGCGTTAAGCCGGGGGGCACACCGGGCGGTTTTTTTTGAACTGGCGCCGATTGCGCTCAAGACCATCAACGAGAATTTACGATCGACGGGTTTACGGGAGCAGGCGCAGGTGCATAAAGCGGACGCGCTGAAGATTCTCACAAGCAACCCACGTGAAATCTATGACTATATTTACGTTGCGCCGCCACAATATAAGGGTATATGGCAAGATGTGCTGACAAAGCTAGAGGCGAACCCGGCTTGGATACCTGCTGGGACGCAGGTCATTGTTCAGATAGACCCAAAAGAGAAACAAGCGATGGATCTACAACATCTCCAAGCGGTCGATGAACGCAAATACGGCAAAACACTGCTATGGTTTTTTACATCACGCTATCAAGAGGATGATACAGCATGACCGACATGAAAACACTCGAAGGTGTTGCAATCGAATTGATGGACGTTTTTGACATCAACAGCCCGCCAATCCCAATCGAAAGCATGTTGCAACGCCCACGGGAAGATATGTGGGATGAAGTAGACATTACGCATTTATCATCCACGTTTTTGAAGGTGAATGATGTCCATTCGCCGCGCATGTCGCTCGCACGGATGCTAGCGCGGCATGTGGTATCTAGCCCGTGGGGTGTGGCACGCAGCTTATCGGGCTTGCTACACGACCCGGATATGCTGCATGTGTTTGCGCGGATGTTGATCATGCCGCGCCATATGGTGATGCAACTCACCACCGGGGCACGCACGCCTACCGCGATGAGTGTGCATTTTGAAGTGCCGGAGGAGGACGCCCGGAAACGTCTTATTGAGATGACCGAGCCAACCCATTAAGTGAGTTGATCTTGGGCAAAGGCGATAGCGCCCTGGGGGGTGGTGATGTCGCCGGTCACTTGTGCTTCGCGTATTGTATCCAGCAGGTCCCCGACGAGTTGGCCCGGTTCAATGCCGAGCGCGGTGATCAACGTTTTGCCATCGACCAACGGTGGCGGGGAAACGACGTCATCGTAGCGCAGGTAATAGGCTTCTAGTAGGGTTTTCACGCGGTCGATCATCGTGAGCCACGCATCCTGTTGTAGATGTGGGCCTTTGGCGGCGAGATATTCGGCCAGGGTGTAGAGGCATACATCGACCCCGGCGGCCCGCAACGGATACCAGAATCGGTGCAGGGCTAGATCGGAGGTATCCGGCAGGGTATAGACCGCATCCAGGGCGGCGATTGTGTCGGACAGGCGTTTTTTCTCCGCGTTACTGAGGCGCAACCGGGCGACAAGCTCATCAAGCTGATCGGTATAGTCGGGCAGTAACATCAGCAGGTTGAGCAAGGCGGCGTGTGGGCGCTCGTTGGGCCAGCGTTCGGCAACGTGGGCTTCAAGCTGGGAGCGTACCGGGTTGAGTTGCATCAGGGCGAGGCCGAAGCTGAAGTTTTGGGCGAGGTTGGCATCGCGGCGATGGGGCAAGAGCGCGTTAACGAGCAGGGTCATTTTCTCGACACAGGTCAGCAGGTACTCACGGCGGGGCTTGTCCGTCAAGGCATTGATGCCGAGAACGTCATCGAGCAGGCCGAGCGCATCCATTACACGCAGGGCACCGACCGGGCGCACCAGATTTAACACGTTGTAGAACTCGTCGCGCACGCGCTCGGCGGAAGTGGAGGCGGCGACTTGCCCGGCCTGCTCTCGGATTTCGCGCAGTGTGTCCGGCTCGATGTGGAATTTTAGCTGGGTGGTCTGACGGATAGCGCGTAAGGCGCGGACGGGATCGGCAGCGATGGCCCCTGGCTGGCAGCGTCGGACCTGTTTTTTCGCCATGTCTTGCTCACCGCCGAGTGGGTCGATCAGCAGCGAGAGGTCGCTGTGGAGTTTGACGACCATTGCGTTGATCGTAAAATCGCGGTCGCGCAGGTCGGCGAGCAGGTCGGCATCGTTCTGACCGCGGAAGTGTGCGACATCAACAAGCATGTCGCCGTGCATGGTTTCGATCAGCGCACGAGCGACGCCGCGCTCTTTGTCCATAATGTAAAAGGCCCCGTTCGGGAAGTGGTTGGCGATGCGACGGGCAATGCGGATGGCATCACCGGGGGTTGCCAGGTCCAGGTCTTTGATCGGGCGGTTGAGCAGGGCATCGCGCACGGCCCCACCGACGATATAGATCGGTGAGGGGTTATCCGCCAGCAGGTCGCGGATGTCGTAAACGGCATCCGTCCATAGTAGCGGTCGATAGGGTTGTTTGGGGGTGAGATCAGTCATTTTGATTCGGCTCGCTCTCGTTGGTTAACTTATCCAGGTCAACAACGCCGACAAACGGTAGGTTACGGAATTTCTCGTCCAAGTCGAGGCCGTAGCCAAACACAAATTCATCTCGGATGACGAACCCGGTATAATCTATGTGGATGTCGGTCTGGCGGCGGTCGGGCTTATTTAGCAGCGTACACAGGCGCACACTGGCGGCTTGCCGGGCTTGTAGCACGTTAATCACGAAGCGCAGGGTATGCCCGCTGTCGATGATGTCCTCAACAATCAGCACATGGCGGCCTGTCACCTGGGCGGTGAGGTCCATATCGATCCGCACTTCCCCGGAGGACGACCGCACGCCTTTTCCGTAACTAGAGACGGCGAGAAAGTCGATTTCGTGGGGGACGTGGAAGTGTCGCATCAGGTCGCAGAGGAACATCACGCCGCCTTTGAGAATGCAGACAAGCAGGATGTCGTCAGTCTCGGCGTAATCGGCGGTGAGGGTCGCGCCGAGTTGTTGGATACGTTGCTGGAGGGTGTTTTCGTCGATGAGTGTGTATTTCAAATATTTCTCGTAGGGCTTAGGCATGATACTATCCTGAAACTGAGGCCGTTTGCACGGCATTATAAACGTATCGTCAACCGGAAGTGATCCCCCAATATGGTTCAAGTACAGTCTATTACCCCCGCACAACCGCGCCAAGATGTGCGTGTGACGATGAAAAGTGGCACGATATTACAGGCGGCTATCGGCACGCCGTTGGGCGCTTTCATCGAACATGACCGGCAGTTACACCCGGCAGCGTATGATGCGCCAACGATGGGGGGTGTTTTGAACGGACGGCTGCGGGAGCTGACTTACCCGGTTAAGTCGGACGGCAGCTTGCAGCCGGTTTTACTTTCTAGCAGCGATGGCGGGCGCATTTATCGGCGGTCGCTGGTGATGTTGCTAACAACGGCAGTTGACGAGCTATTCCCCGGTGTGAAGGTGGGGGTGCGTTATGCGATCCCGGCGGGGGGGTTTTACTGTGTGTTACGCAACCGGCATCCGTTTGATGCCGCCGAACTAACCCGGTTGGCAGCCCATATGCACAAGCTGGTGGAGGCGGACGAGCCGATCCATAAGCAGATGGTGCCGTTGGATGAAGCGTTGGCGATCTTTGAGGCGCGGCAGGCGGACGACAAGCTGCGTTTGTTAGAACAGCGTGATCGTGAGAAGTTGGTGCTGTATTCGTTGAGGGACCGCGCCGATTATTACTTCGGGTATATGTTGCCGTCTACGGGGGCGTTGCGGCATTTTAAGCTGGTGCTGTCTAAGAACGGGTTTATCTTGCAGTACCCGCGCAGCACCCGTCCAGACCATCTAAACACCATCAACCCGGAGAGCAAGCTGACTGATGTTTTCCAGGTGGCGGATGAATGGCTAGATTTGATGGGGGTTGAAGATGTCGGGCGGTTAAACAGTATTGTGCGTAACCGCCGGGTGCAAGAACTCATTCTGGTGGCGGAGGCGCTGCATGAACAGCGGGTGGCCTATATCGCGGGGGAGATTTATAAGCGGCACCACACGGAAGGGGTGCGGGTGGTGTTGATTGCGGGGCCGTCGTCATCTGGCAAGACGACGTTTTCTAAGCGGTTGGCGATCCAATTGTTGGCGCATGGGGTGAACCCGTTCACGTTAGAATTAGACAATTACTTTGTAGACCGCGAATACACCCCACGCGACGAGAACGGCGAATACGATTTTGAGTCGTTGGCGGCGCTTGATGTCGAGCAGTTTAATAGTGATCTGTTGCGGCTGACACGCGGCGAGCAGGTGACGCTGCCGCGGTTCAACTTTATCAATGGCAAACGCGAGGCGGGCCGTCAGGCGCAGATCGATGAGCATTGCGTGGTGATTATTGAAGGGATTCATGGGCTAAACCCGAAGCTGGTGCCGAATATCCCTGCCGAGACGATCCACCGCGTTTATGTGTCGGCATTAACACAGCTGAATGTGGATGCCCATAACCGGGTACCGACAACGGATGTCCGGTTGCTGCGGCGGATCGTGCGTGATGCGCATACCCGTGGGTATTCCGCACGAGATACGCTCGAACGGTGGGCGAGTGTGCGCCGGGGCGAAAAACGCAATATCTTCCCATATCAGGAAAATGCCGATTCGATGTTTAACTCGGCGCTGGTGTACGAACTGACGGCGCTGCGGTCGTTAGCGGAGCCGCTTCTGTTGCAGGTGGAGCCAGAAAGCCCGCCGCACATCGAAGCGAACCGGTTGTTGTCCTTTTTGCGGTGGGTGCATCCGTTGGATGATGTGCAAGCCGCCACTATCCCGGATACATCGCTGTTGCGCGAGTTTATCGGTGGGAGCAGCTTAGACGGGTATCACCCGACACGGTTAGCGGAATAAGACGGGGGCAACGGCGGGGTTGCCCCTCGGCTAAGTTACGCTTTATCCGACATGCGGACCGACCGCGAACGGTTATTGACGACTTCTTCGGCGGCAAAGCGGACTTCGGGTTCTTCGGCGTTGAGGGCGTCGTTTAGTAGCGCCTGCGATACGGCTTCGCTGGCCTCGTTGCCGCCGCTTTCAAGCGTCATCAGGCTGGTTGCGACTTTGATGATGTTGGCCTTCACTTTGGCGTCGTTCTCGCTGTGGTACGTCCGCCGGATAATGCCGGGGGTGCGTTCGTGGCGCATCCAGGCTAGCGGCCAGATGACCGCCTCGCGGACGGTGGGGTCGTCATCTAAGAGGGCCGTTTCGAGCGAGTCGATCATCAGGTCGGCGGCGGCACTCTGGGAAACGTTGATTTTGAGGTAATTGGTGGCATGGAAGAAGCCGCGTAACACCTGCTTGAGTGTTTCGCCCTTTACACGCCCGATGATCCCGGCCAGTTCGGTTAGCCAGCTTTCGCCGGAGAGTTCGAGCAGGCTGAGGGTGGCGGCGTATTTCACGTCCGGTTCCTGGTCATTCATCGCCTCGCGGACGACCGGCTTCGCTTCTGGGGTATCGCTTTGGCCGAGGGCTTCGAGGGCTTTGATGCGCACGTCGGGGTCTTGCGCTTGGTCTAAGATGAGCTTGAGAACGGGGATTGAGGCGGAATCTGAGGTGTTGCGTAGGCCCCAGGCGGCGGCCATGAGGACGGTATCTTCTTCTTTTTTGAGGACATCCAACATCAGGTTATAGGCGTTGAGTTCGCGCAGGTCGCACAGCGCATAGATAGCGCCTTCTCGGACGCGAGCGTCTTTATCCGCTAGGGCTTTACGGATGAGCGATTCGATGCTGTACCAGGAAAAGCCGTACAGGTGGCGGGCCACGCTTGCGCGGGAGGTCGGTTCGCCGTCGTCTAGCACGCGCTCCATGGTGACGCGGGCGTCACGGTCGCCGCGGCGGGCCAGCATTTTGGCGGCGTTGTAGCGCACGAAAAAGCCTTCGCTACGGAGCGCGGCTTCGGCGGCATCCATGGTGATCGCTTCTGGCGGCAGCATGGTGAGCATATTGGCGACCCCACGCAGCGATAAGCGCCTTGCCCCGCGCCCGCCACTGGTAACCAGGCGGGGTTCTCGTCCGGTGATCTTTGAGTTGGTCATAGTGAGTTCTCCTAACGTAGCGATACGACCGCCACATCCTCAAGGAGGACCTGGTTGGTCTGAATATCGGTCACGGTGAGTCGTAATTGGCGTTTGTCGTCAATCTCAAAAGCGGCTTTGAGGCGGTTCTGGCCGGGCTTACCGGGAGGGCTGAGCTTGATCATGGACAGTTTGTAGTTTTCCTCGTTAAGGGCGATGATCTGCTCGCCGCTTTCCCCGGCCTGGGCCACAAACACGGCCTGCCCATCCTCGTATTGGACTTCTAGCATGGAGATCGAATCGGTGTCGATCTCGCCAATAATAAATTCAACCTCGGTTTGGTTTTCATGGGCGGCCCCTAACATAACCTCAACCGGGGATTCGGTTGGGTAGCGGCTGCCCATCGGGATGATCTCATCGTATTCGTGCTTGCCAGTTTCCGGGTCTAAATGCCGGATGCCGTAGCTATGGATCAGGTAGTCATCCAGGCCGTAGCCAGCCGCGACTTGTAACGCGCCTTCGGCAACGGCGGTGAAGGGTTTATCCGCCCGGACCGCCATTTCGCTGAAGTATTCTTTGAGTGTGTTTTGGACGGCGGGCATGAGCGATGTCCCGCCTACCATCAAGACGCCGGTAACGTCCTCTTTGTAAATCCCGCGTTGGCGCGAGACGTGCATCACCTTATCGATCACATGGCGTAACGAGGTAAAGAATCCGTTCTGTTCCAAGATTTGTTCTAGCTGGGTGCGGGTAATGGTGATGCTATGGTCGGAGCCGTCATCCAGTTGGAAAGCGATAGTCGTTTCGTCTTGGTTAGATAGTTCGATCTTGGCGGCTTCGCAGACGGTCAACAGTGTGGCGTAGGTTTTGCCAAGCCCTTTGGCGTCGATCTTGAGTTCGGCTAACACCCACTGCAATAGCCATTGGTCGATGTCGCTGCCGCCCATGATGCGCCCGGCTTTGGCGATCACTTTGGCGGCGTGCTGGTTGGTGTTGCCCTTGAGCAACCGATTGAGTAGGCCGCCGGCTTTTTCGGTGCTTTCTGGCAGTTGGACGAGCGAGAGGTCCAGTGTGCCGCCGCCGAAGTCGAACACCATGACCGCCGCGCCGGGTTTGGTCACGGCATAGCCGAGTGCGGCTGCTGTCGATTCGTCTACAATGCGGATTTTCTCCGGTGGGATTTTATCGATCACCTGGTTTAACCAGGAAAGATAGCCCTCGAACGACGCGACCGGAGCCGTTAACACGAGTTGTTCGATCTCATCGACATCGTAGGGCAGGTTGTCAATTACCCGCCGCACGAAGGTAGTCCCGGCATCGACATCGGCATATTCGGTGTTGTCGATGATGCGCGGTTCTGGGGCGGGTTTGGCGACAATCCCGCGTTTGAAGTTACGAAATAGGCGGTTATCGCGTTGGCGGTCGTAGCCGGCTTCGCGGACCTCCATACCGATTTTAGCCGCCTTGGTGCTGGCGTCTGTGACGTAGACTAACGAGGGCACCACTGCCGGATGATCGGGCAGGGTGCTATCTGTTAGGCCCGGAATAACGACGATCTCTGTTTTGTCTTGGTCTTGGCTCCAACGTGCGATGACGCTGTTGGTTGTGCCAAAATCTATTGCGAGTTTATAACCCATAATTGGCATACCCCGGATGCGTTTTTTCTAACCGAATCATAACCCTGTTGATTCTAATGAAGTTTCCGTTTATTCGCCAATTATAGATACGATTTCTCATCGGATTGTCCGATCAACCACGCTCGTTTGCGACTCGATGGTGATATTTCGGCTCAAACGGAGGGGGTCGCCGTCGATAGTGTAGAGTTGGCCATCGGGTGTATGGAGTGAGACAGTAAAGTCATACGTGCCGGGTTCGATGTTGCGAAGTTGGTAAATGCCGGTAGTGGTTACGCCGATCAGGTCGCCATCTTGGAAAATGTAGGCCAGGCCATCGGATAGATCGGGCGGGATTTCGTCGCGGGTGTATCTAAAGTTTGGGGCGTTGATGTCGATGATCCAGGCTGTTTCGGGGGTATAACTCACGTCAAAGCCGAGTGTGGGCCGCCCGTCATCCATGACGGTTTCGTAAGCGATGGTCTGGTTTGCATTGGCGAGGGCTTCATCGGCAGCATGTTGGAACGCTTGCTGTGCGCCCCAGGCATACGGCACGGATGACAGGCCAACGATCAGCAGGAAATTAACGGCGGCGAAGGCCATCCGCAATCCTGTTCTTTGGTGGAAGGTGATCGGCGCTTTGTAGACGCTACCGGGACCTTCCAACAAAAACACGATTAAGGCGGCATGGATGATGGTATGCCCGATGATTTCGACTTTGCCGAAGAAGGTTGTTGTCGTGAAAAAGACGAGTGTTACGAGCAGCGCCAACGGGCGTTCTAGCAGGCCGATGAGCAACAGATAGCCGAGTGCCAACTCGACAAAAGCGGCCCCGACCAGGAAAAAGTCTATTGGTAGGCCGAGCGCGAGCGCGGGGTTTTCGGTGAGAACATACAGCCCCCACTGCGGGTAGAAGATTTTCTCCAGGCCAGGCCATATCAACGAGATACCGACGGTCACGTATAGGGCCGGGAGTGTGGTCCCGCTAATGCGCTTGGAGGGGTGGTCTTGGAAAATGAGATAGTAGGCGACCCCCAAGAAGAGCGCGTAATCTAGCATGTAAAACCAGCCAAAGTTCAATATGCCGATCACGTACAAGAAGGCGGTCCCCCACCCAGCGAAGGGTGTTGTTCGCTCAAAGAAGAGCAGGAAGATCAACACAAACTGAACCCAACCGACCCAGCCCTGTTCGATGGGCAGGCGCGGCACAAACAGCGAATCGTTCTGCCAAGCCATCAACAGCGTTGCCCCCAGCCCGATACGCATCACGAGGGTGCTGTATTGGCGGCGAGCGTCGAACCATCCGTTAAAACGCTGATACCACCCCATTGTTTCCAGCCGACGGTCTATAATGACCAGGGCGGCTAGCACAAACATACTCAGCGCCGCCAACCCGGTGACGGTTGGCGTGATGGCATCTTGTAGCGTTAGTGGGCGGTCGGCAAAGTTGAAGTCGCTGAACCATTTCACATGGGCCAACGCCTGGACATGTAGCATAAACACGAATATGAAAATTGAAAATTTACGCCAGGTTGTGGACATATAACCCTCTTGTTTGTGTACATTTGTCAAACGCAAAGATAACACACCCCCACCCAAAAAAGATGGAAAGTGCGGCTAATAAGCAGATTAGAGCATATGATGGGCTTGTAAGCTGCGGACGGAAAGCGGTTTTTTGCGCAGCGCCCGGATCCCCTGGACGGTGGCAGCGGCGGCGCTCATCGTTGTGACGACTGGCACGCCGACTTGTTGCGCGGTCGAACGGATGACGCGCCCATCGTCGTAGGCTTGCCCGCCAAGTGGCGTGTTGATGATCAGGTCGATCTCATCAGCTTTCAGCCGATCTAGGATGTTGGGGGACCCTTCGCTGAGCTTGTTCACGCGCTGCACAGGCAAGCCGATCAGTTCGAGCGCCTGGGCGGTGCCGGTGGTCGCCACTAGCTCGAAGCCCATATAATCTAAATCGCGGGCGATCTTCATCATGGTCCCTTTATCGCGGTCGTTGACGCTGATGAATACTGTTCCAGCGGTGGGCAGCGGAACGTTGGTGGACATCTGCGCTTTGACGAAGGCGTGCCCGAAGTTAGAGGCATGGCCCATCACTTCGCCGGTGGAGCGCATCTCCGGCCCAAGAATGGTATCAACGCCTGGGAATTTGACGAAGGGCAGCACCGCTTCTTTGACGAAAAAGCCGTTGACAACCGGTTCTTGTGTCAGGCCGATGTCTGTCAGTGAGTGGCCGGCGGCGATCATGGTGGCGTACTTGGCCAGCGGCACGCCGGTTGCTTTGCTGACGAAGGGTACCGTCCGGCTGGCGCGGGGGTTGACTTCTAACACGTAGACAGCATCTTCATAGATGGCGAACTGGATGTTGAACAGCCCCTTAACGCCCAGTCGCTTGCCGATGCGTTGGGTGTACTCGCGGATGATTTCGATGTGATACATCCCGACCTTGTAAGGCGGCAGCACACAAGCCGAATCGCCGCTATGAATCCCGGCTTCTTCGATGTGTTGCATGATCCCGCCGACCACGACGTTCTCGCCGTCGCAGAGGGCGTCAACGTCAATTTCGACGGCATCGTCTAAGAAGCGATCCACGAGGATCGGATGTCCGGTGAACTCGACGTTATTGTCTAGCCAGGTGATGAGATGCGGCTCATCAAATACAATCGCCATGCCGCGCCCGCCTAAGACGTAGCTAGGGCGCACTAAAACCGGGTAGCCAATGCCTGCGGCGGCTTTTAGCACGCCCTCGCGGGTGCGGGCGGTGGCCCCGGCGGGTTGTTCGATGTTGAGTTCGGTTAGCAGTTGGTTGAACTGGTCGCGGTCCTCGGCTAGGTCGATGGTTGCCACGCTTGTTCCCCAGATAGGTGCGCCGGCATCGGCTAGCGTGTTAGCGATATTGAGGGGTGTTTGCCCGCCAAACTGGACCAGCACCCCGGCGGGTTGTTCGTGGTCGATGATGTTTAGCACGTCCTCGGCGGTCAATGGCTCGAAGTAGAGGCGGTCGGCGGTGTCATAGTCGGTGCTGACGGTTTCCGGGTTGCAGTTGACCATAATCGCCTCGTAGCCCATTTCGCGGAGGGCGAAACAAGCATGGACACAGCAATAATCGAACTCGATCCCTTGCCCGATGCGGTTCGGGCCACCGCCCAGCACAATGACCTTTTCGCGGTCGGTGGGGCGGGCTTCGTCGTCCTCTTCGTAAGTGGAATACAGGTAGGGCGTGAACGCCTCGAACTCCGCCGCGCAGGTATCGACCCGATAATAGTTGGTAACGACACCCAGCGATTTACGGCGGGCGCGTACCTCCATTTCATCGACGGCTAACAGTTGGGCGATGTAGGCATCAGCAAAGCCATACGTTTTCAGCTTTTGGAAGTCGGCGGCATCGAGTTGATCGAGCGTTAGCCCTTTGCGCAGGATGGTATCGTGAAGGGTGATGGTATCCGCCATTTGCTGGATGAACCAGGGGTCGAAGCCGGTCTTTTCTTCCACTTCTGCCAGCGTCATCCCATTATGAAGCGCGGCGGCGACCTGATACAGCCGTTGGGCTGTGGGAATCCGCAAGGCCTGGTCGCCATCGGGTAGGGTCATGTGGCTACCAAAGCCAGTGATGCCAATATCCAGCGCCCGGATGCCCTTTTGTAGGGCTTCCGGGAAGGTGCGCCCAATCGCCATAACTTCGCCAACGGCTTTCATCTGTGGGCCAAGCACTTCGTTGACGCCCTCAAACTTTTTGAAGTCCCAGCGCGGGATTTTGACGACCACGTAATCCAGGGACGGCTCGAAGCTGGCGGGTGTTTCGCGGGTGATGTCGTTCGGGATTTCATCGAGCGTAAAGCCAACCGCTAGCAGCGCCGCGATCTTGGCGATGGGGAACCCGGTCGCCTTACTTGCGAGCGCGGATGAGCGCGAAACACGCGGGTTCATTTCGATCACGTAGACCTCGCCGTCGTCCGGGTTGATGGCATACTGCACGTTGGCGCCGCCGGTTGCCAACCCGACGCGGTCGAAAATGCGGCGCGACATATCCCGCAGGCGCTGGAGTTCCTTGTCGGTGAGTGTCTGTGCCGGGGCGACGGTCACGCTGTCCCCGGTATGAACGCCCATCGCGTCCAGGTTCTC
>DAOTUA010000218.1:0-7718 GCA_034437355.1 Anaerolineae bacterium
CCCGACGATCTTGTCGATGTCGTCGTCACGGGCCGTCAGCATGACAATCGGCACATCGGATTTCGCCCGTACTCGCTTGCAAACCTCCCAGCCGTCAAGCCCTGGCAGCATCAGGTCCAACACCACCAGCGCCGGCTCATCGGCCAAGATCATATCAAGCGCGGCTTGTCCGTCGGTGGCGCTGGCCACGGTGTACCCCTCTTTTGCCAGATACATCTTGCCCAGGTCGATAATGTGCTGTTCGTCGTCTACCATCAGGATATTTGCCAATGTTGAGACCCCTCGCTTATAGGTCGCAGCGCATATGAACAACGGTACGGTTCGGTGTGAACTGATACCGCCGCACGATCTCGTTGACGGTTTCATCGTCTGCCGGATGGTTCAGCGCCAGCCCCTCCGCCCCGAAACGCCGCACCGCCAACCCGATCAGCGCGTCTGCGCAAACGTCGCGATAGTCCGCGTGCGTCATCAGGTATAACTGACGGTGACTAAACCCAATGTTACTTTCGACCTGTAACCACCCGATCAGGTTATGTTGGTCGCCACGGACGGTAAGGCGCTGCACGCTACGCAAGCTAAGCCAGTTCATCAATCGCTGCCAGGGAGATAAGCGAAAGGTGTGCATGTGCGTCGGGTGGAGCCAGTCCAGGCCGCCGCGAACCTGCGGGCGTACTTGCCGGGCCAGGGCCAGTTCGTGCTGGCTATCGCCCAACCGACGCCCAACAACGCGCACCAGGTGATCCGGCCGTGGCTCGCGTTTGGCATAGATGGGGATATATCGCCCGCGTCGCCACTGCGTAAACGTGCGCTCTGCGGAAAAACCGAGCTTACGGTACAGATGTTGCGCGGCGGCGTTATCAGCATCAACCTGTAAAATGGCCCGCCCGCCGCTGCGCTTCCGGATCATCTCCAGGCTAGCCTGCATCAACCGCGTTGCGATACCCTGCCCCTGGTATTCCGGGTAAACGGCAACATTCGCGATGATCCACATTTTCCCCATATCCGCTGGCATATTTGCCGGGTAAACCGACACGTTCCCGACCACACGCCCCGCCTCGACCCACACATACCCCAGGCTCATCCCTTGTGCCAGGTCGTTCAAACCGGCGATAACCCCCAACCCGACCCCGAACCGGCTCAGTTGGCGCATCTCGCGGATGGCAGAGCGCCCGCCAGAATCCATCCGGCTAGAAAAAGCCGTCTCGATCAGGTCGGCCAGTGCGCCCAGGTCCGTTTGTAGATTGACCGGGCGCGGGCCGCTGTTGGGATGTGTGGTCGGCTTCTTATGTGAAAGGCTGATTCCTGCCACGGGTGTTTGCTCCGCTACGTGCATCTGTCCACATATTATCTTACCGCATCTTGGCTAAAACGGGGTACCAGACTTACGCCCAAACCAACAAAGGCGGTTTGACTGTGGGCTATTTTTCTGTATGATAAGCGTCAATTTATCCCGTGTTAGCCCGTACCAGGGCTTTCGGAGGTGTATTCTAAACTATGGCAAACAACTACGGCACACTTGGACGTAGACAACAAAGCGCCGGCTGGCAGTGGTTCACATTCGGCTTGATTATGGGCATCATTTTATTCGGATGCTTTGTGGCGGCCTTCTTTGGGATGGTGGCCTTCGGTGTGGTGCAGGTTCCCGGCGTATCCATCGGCCCAACGGTGCAACCCGTCGTACAGGTGATCACCGCCACGCCCCTCCCGGCAACAGCAACCCCCAACGCCACGCAGACCCCCATCCCTACCCCTATCCCAGCAGAACAGACCGATCCGGTAGAAGCCCCACCCCAAACGGAAGGTCTGAACTTGGACGACTTACCGGACGGTAACGACCTGGACCCCACCCCACAAGGGGCGGTCGCGGTCGTCCCCACCGCAACCCCTGCCGTTCAACTTGGTGAGGGGGTGGTCGCCCCAGCGGACGATGAAACCGAAACCGAGCAGGGTAGCGGGATCGGTGTGCAAGCGGTCCAGGGGGCATCCGGTAACGATCAGGCCAGCGAAAGCGGCATCCCGGCTGTCCTCGATGTGTTGATGACCGATACGATCTCGATACCGGGCGGTAGCTTCAACATGGGGACGACCGTCACCGAAGGCGCAGAGGCCGTCCGTGAATGTACTGATCTGTGGGGCGGGCTGTGCCAGCTTTCTTATGTGGAGGATAGCGCCCCGGCCCGCCCGGTGGAGCTTAGCCCGTTTGAGATCGAGCGAACCGAAGTCACCTACGAACAATATATCGCGTTCTTAAACTGGATGGGGCCACGCAGCCACCTGACCGGGTGCCAGGGCCAGCCGTGCATCGCTACCCGCAATGAATCCGACGTGAGCAACGTTAGCTTCGATAGCCAGAGCTACGACGTGCCAGACGTGATCAACGCGCTACCGGTGGTTAGTGTCACCTGGTATGGCGCAGCCGCCTACTGCGAAACGCTCGGACGCCGCCTGCCCACCGAGGCCGAATGGGAATTTGCCGCCCGTGGCACCGACGGGCGAATTTACCCCTGGGGTAACGGCCCGTTTGAGGTCAGCCGCGCCAAGACCAACCGCCCCGTGACCGACGACCCAACCCAGATCGGCGCTGTGCCGATTGCCTCTTATCCGACCGGGGCCAGCCCCTACGGCGTGCTGGACATGGCCGGTAACGTCGCGGAGTGGGTGGGCGACTGGTATAACCCGAGCTACTACAGCCAGCCAGACGCCAGCGGGCTAGACCCGCAAGGGCCGCTAGGCGGCACCGAACGGGTGATCCGGGGCGGTTCGTGGGATGCGGTGCCCTTCTTTGCGCGTAGTGTCCACCGCCAAAGCGCCCCCCCGAATAGCTCGCAGCCGTGGCTCGGCTTTCGTTGTGCCGCCGACCCGGAAACCGGCATCAGCGGCGCACAAGGCGCGACCGGAAACCAGCGCATCCCCGCCGCCCCCGTCACGCCGGATGCCTCCGTCGTCTTACCAGGCTCCAGCATCCAGCAAGATACCGACAATAGCCTGCCCACCCTGGCCCCATCCAATAGTAGCGCCGAAGAACAACCGCTGGCAACCCAGGCTCCCTAACAGGCCAGGCTTCCGGGATTAAAGACCGTGGTTAAAATCACTAACCAACCTGAATCTCGGATAACATCTCGACGTTTAATAAGCGGGGCTGTACCCCGCACCGTCCCCCTTTTTGCAGAAAAAGGGGACAAAAAGCAATTAAAGCGTCCAATTTTAGGGCGTTTTAATTGCTCATTCAAAACTAAGGTTAACCAGGGAGTGCCCGTAGGGACTCCCGTTTTATTTCCGGCCTCACGTATCACACCCCAATGACACGCACGCCACCCCGCACCGATACACGCCGCGCCGCCCGTAATGCCGGGGCTTTAGCAGCGGCTAGCCTGTTCAGCAAGGGGATGTTGTTCGTGTGGCAGTTTGTCTTGGCGCGGTGGTTGGGGGAAAGCGGCTACGGCGTTTACGGGACGGTCGGCGCGTTAGCCACGATTGCTACGGTTATTGGCAGTTTTGGGATGGGGCTGATCGTCGTGCGCGATGTCTCGCGGCGTCCCCGGCTGGCGGGCCACTACC
This sequence comes from Anaerolineae bacterium, assembly GCA_034437355.1. Taxonomy (GTDB): domain Bacteria; phylum Chloroflexota; class Anaerolineae; order Aggregatilineales; family Phototrophicaceae; genus DAOTTY01. The sequence goes on from DAOTUA010000218.1 coordinate 3,559, forward strand.
TGACGGCCACGTTATTCATGCAAACGTTGCTGGTGCTGGCGGCCTTTCTTGTCATGAACGGGGCCGCCTGGCTGATCGGCTATACGCCCGCTATCCGTCTATTTACCGCGCTGACGGGCATCGGCTTAATGGTGGATATTTACGGCAATATGTGCAGCGATCAGTTATTGGCCCAGGAACGCATGATCACCACATCGCTGATAGAGGCGCTGCACATCGTTTTGCGAATCGGGCTGGTGGCGCTGGCGCTGTGGTCCGGCTACGGGTTAGTCGGGCTGTACCTCGCCGGGATTGCCGCCGGTGTGCTGAGATCGGGCGTGTTCTGGTGGGCACTTTTACGAACGGGCGTCCGACCAGTGTTCCCACTGCGGCGGCAGATCGCCATCCCGCTATTTGTCAATAGCAGCCCACTGGCGATCTCTGCCGTCTTATCGCTCGCTTACCAGCAAGCCGACAAACTATTCTCAACCCGTTTGTTGGGGGAGGCCAGCACCGGTTATCTGACGGCGGGGTTTGTGGTGATTATGGGGGTAATCGAACTACTTAACAGCACCGTATTGATCGCCACCTACCCGATAATGTCTCGCTATTACCACCAACAAGACGGTGTATTCGGCTTTATTGTGAGTAAGCTCGTTTTCTTCACGGCGCTCATCACGCTGCCCGTCGCGCTAACGCTAAGCCTGTTCGCCCCCCAGGTGACGCTGCCGTTGTTTGGGGCAGGGTTTGCCCCCACAGCGCAAGTCTTACGGGTGCTGATCTGGTACGCGCTGGCGGCAATGATCGTTAATGTGTTTGCCCAGGGGATGATGGTCCAAAACCGGCAGCGCCGCCTGCTAGCGGTGCGCGTCGTCGGGCTAACGCTTAACCTCACGCTCAACCTGATTTTGCTGACCGTGTTTGGCCTGGATGTGATGGGGCTGGTCTATGCCTCGGTCGTTGCGGAAACGGTCGTGCTGGTGCTGATGCTGTTTACCTTCCGCGAGTCCGGTTTGAAGATGGGCCAACTCACACGGCGGATGGCGCGGGCGTTATCCGTCGGGTTGGTGGCGGCGTTAGGGATGTGGGGGCTAGGGCAACTTCACGTTTTATTAGGGATGGGCGGCGGTTTGCTCATCTATGCGCTGGGGGTGATATTCGGGCGCGTGCTGGCGGACGAAGACTGGGATTTACTGTATCGTTTGGTAGCTGCGATGCCGGGGGGGGGCGTGTTGGGCCGTGTGTGGCGGCGCGATGTCACCATCTATTGGTAGAAACTCATTAATTCTTATGCTCTCTCATCTTCCGCGTTTGATTATTAAATCACAGACAGGTATAATGTGAAACAGTAACAGATACTGCAAGGCAACGGTTGTTGTATTTTGTTGTGTCCCCATAATTCAGGTAGTACCGTCTGCGAAAGGAGGACGGCGCATCGCTTGGAGGTGCCACAAGCACGCGCCATTCTTATGAGTGAAATGTCTGGGCTGAGTAACAACGAAGAAAATAAGAACGTATCAGCTACCGATGATCAACAAACACCACCCCCTACCCCAGAAATGGGCGATGATACGCCCAATGTAACCGCTGAGGTAGACCCGGAAGCTCCCGCCGATGTGCAAGAGCAACCGACCGCTGAAGCCGATTCGGAAGACGCCCCCGCCGAAGTGCAGGCGCCACCGACCGCTGAAGCCGACTCGGAAGACGCCCCCGCCGAAGTGCAAGCGCCACCGACCGCCGAAGCCGACTCGCCAGCTACCGAAACCGATGATGAAATCGGTGCTACGGATGCTGGTGATGCGGACGAGGAGGACGATGATGAAGTCCAATCTGGTGCTGTGCCCCCCCGCCGGCGGTCGCAATATGAACGTGGTGAAATCATCGACGTAAAAGTTCTGGAAGTGTCCCCCACATCGGTTAGTGTCGAGCTAGATGAACGGGGCGAAGGATTCAACGGGGTTATCCCCAATCGTGAGCTAGAGCGTATGAGCAGTGATATGCTCGATATGCTCCAGGTCGGTGAGGTTGTCAAGCTATACGTGGTTAATACCGGGGATCACAACGGGAATGTGGTCTTGTCGCTCAACCGTGCCCTGGAAAAGCTAGACTGGGAACGGGCAGAATCCTACCGTGAAACTCACGAAATATACGAAGGTGTGATCGCTGGCTACAACAAAGGTGGCCTGATCGTCCGCTTCGGTCGTCTGCGTGGGTTTATCCCACAAAGCCAGATCAGCGACGAGCGCCGCGCCCGCCTCAGCGGAGAACCGCCAGAATCCACCTGGAGCGATATGGTCCGCGAGGACATCAAAGTCAAAGTGATCGAGGTGGATCGCGAACGCAACCGTCTGATCCTCTCCGAACGGGCCGCCGCCCGCGAAACCCGCGAGGCGCGTAAAGCCGCCCTCATCGAAGAGCTAACCATAAACGAGGTTCGCACCGGGCGCGTTGTCAGCCTGGAGGATTTTGGGGCATTCGTAGATATTGGTGGTGCCGAAGGATTAGTCCACCTGACCGAACTCAGTTGGGGCCACGTCACCCACCCCAAACAAGTGCTAAGTATTGGCGATGAGATCACGGTAGAGGTGATCAACATCGACGAAAAACGAAAGCGCATCGGCCTGAGCCTGAAGCGTCAACTGCCGGACCCCTGGGATGTCGTCGCTTCCGACTACCGCGAAGGGCAATTGGTCAAGGCCGAAGTTACCAAGCTCACCAAGTTTGGGGCCTTCGCCCAATTAGAGGATCACCCGGAAATCGAGGGGTTAATCCACATCTCCGAATTGTCCGAAAACCGAGTCGAACACCCCCGTAATGTGGTTTCGGTTGGTGAAGTCCTCACCTTACGGATTGTCAAAATGGATGTGGCCGACCGCCGTCTTGGTCTCAGCCTGAAAGCGGTTAGCTCTACCGAATACCTGGACGACGACATGAATATGTTTTTCGACTAATACGGCTAACGCCATCGGGGAGGGTTCCCGTCCCTTCTCTTTATCCTGCCACTGCTATATGGGAGTCCCTCCGGGTACTCCCGTTTTTGGCTATACGTGCGGTGGCAGGTCACAGCGGCCTTCCCCCACCGTAGCTTGACGGTTTTTGTAGGTCGCCGCGCATTTGATGCGCTGGCCTTGCTCTGATAATGGCTGGCATGTCGTCGGATGATATGCCATAATATCCGTAAGGGATGTCAGGGGAGAGGCTACCCCTCCCGCTTATCATATTCCTTTACATTTCTAACCAATTGTTATGAGGCTTTGCCGCATATCACGATACATCCTGGTATAATGGTTAGTGTTAAAATTAAACATTATTCTCTAGGATACTGTTTAGACAGCGATAGCGTTAACTCGCTTTTGTCAATAAACATTACTTGCCATAAGTGCCGGAGGTCATTACCGTGCCGAATAAAATGGAACGCTTCACTCAGCGAGCGCGGCGGGTTCTTAGCCTGGCGCAGGAAGAAGCCGAACGCCTGCAACACAACCACATCGGGACTGAGCATCTGCTGCTTGGGTTGATGCGTGAAGATGGGGGTGTGGCGGGGCGTGTGCTGCGTGAACTTGGGCTAGAACAGCGTCGCGTCGAAGAGTTGGTCGAACGCATGACACGGGCGACTACCCGAACCGCAAACTCACAGCTCGATTTGTCTCCGGGCACCAAGCGCGTGTTAGAACTTGCGGTCGATGAAGCCCGCCGCATGGGGCACCATTATATCGGGACCGAACATCTGCTACTCGGCCTGGTGCGCCAGTCGGAAGGGGTCGCTATCGACGTGCTGCGTCGGTTGGGCGTCAGCCCAGAAGAAGTCCGCCGCCAAACACGCCGTGTCTTGCAAGAAAGCCCCGTACAGCCCAACGATGAAAAAGAAGAGCAAACCACCGCCCGCGAGCGCCGCCGCCCCAGCAAGCAAGAGGTTAAAACGCCGTTGGTCGACCAACTGGCAACCGACCTGACCAAACTTGCTGAAGAAGGCAAACTCGACCCCGTCATCGGTCGCGAAACCGAGATCGAACGGGTTATCCAGGTCTTGAGCCGCCGCCGCAAAAATAACCCGGCCCTCATCGGGGAACCAGGCGTCGGGAAAACCGCGATTGTCGAAGGGTTGGCCCAGCGCGTTGTTGATGAGGACGTGCCGCGCCCACTGATTGGCAAACGTGTGTTACAGCTTGATGTCGGTTCAC